>DATFHP010000098.1:0-8183 GCA_035248285.1 Allosphingosinicella sp.
TCGCCGACCTTGCCCGTGCCGAAGCTGAAACCGGGGTTGCGCGCGTGTCGCTTGGCATAGGCATAGGCCGCGGCAGCGACGGAGAGCGCGCCGGCGTGTGTCGCCATGTGAAACCCGTCCGCGAGCAGCGCCATCGATCCGGTGAGGTATCCGGCGATGATTTCGCCGACCATCATCGCCGCGGTGAGTGCGACCACCCACAAGGTCCGGCGCGCATTGTCGTCATGCGCCGCGCCCAGGAAAACATGATCGTGGGTGTAGCGGTCAATCTCGGGGGCAGTAGCCATCGGGGGCGGTCCTATTTGGCGTAACGGCGGATCACCGCCAGCAGCTCGTCGGCCCCTCGCGCGCGCTCCTCGTCGGTGAGGCCGGCGCGGCCGACATGTGCTTCGAGGTGTTCGGCGATGATCTCGTCCATAAGGCCGTTCACCGCGCCCCGAACCGCTGCGACTAGGTGTAGGACCGACGTGCAGGAATCGCCCGAGGCGAGCCCGCGTTCGACGGCCGCGACTTGCCCGGCTATGCGGCGGACGCGTGCGATCAGATCAGCATTGGAGCCGGAGAGGTGAGCCATACCCCGCCCCCCTATGCAGAACGTTCACTTTGAGCAAGCTGAAGGTAGCGAGCCGGGCCACGGCTGCCACAAAACGGTTGTCGCTTGCCAAGCAGCAACGGAAGGAGAGTTCTCGCCAGTGTCGCGGCCGCGGCAACACGCGACGGCGAAGGACGGAGAGCGGTGGTTTCCAGCGGCGCTAGAGTAGCGCAAACTGCGACATATATTCGTTATGTTTATCCGGCGCGGGGCGCCACCACAACGCGACAGGCGTCGAGGGCGATGATTCCGCGCATCATCCATCAGACATGGAAATCAAGGGAGAACCTGCCGACGCGGTTTGCGCACTGGCGCAACTCGTTCATCGAGCTCAATCCGGGCTTCGAAGCTCCGATCCACGACGACGCCGACAATCGCGCGCTCCTGGCGCGCACCTTCCCGCAATTGCTGCCCGTCTACGACGGCTTTCAGCGCGAGATTTTCCGGGTCGATTTCATCCGCCCCGTCTACATGTTCACCACTGGCGGCACCTATGCCGATCTCGACTATCAATGCCTGAGGCCGCTTTCGCTGCTCGATCAGGACGGCCGCGCCATCATCCTCGGCCGGATGGGGACGGACGACCACAATGCGCATTCGATCCCCAATGCCTTCATGGCGTCCGCGGCCAATCAGGGCTTCTGGCTTGGATTCCTCGCGAAGATGCTGGCGGCGCATCATGCGACGCGCCATGTGAAGGGGATCGAAGAACGGCCCGAATATGTCACCGGCCCGGTGGTGCTGCGGCGGGCGGTGCACGGCTATTTGCGGGAACCCGATGCCTTCCGGGAGCAGGTTCTCGAATTCGTCCGTGCCCATGGGCTCGACATCGACCCGGGCGCGATCGCATTCGGGAAGCTCGCCGTGCTTCCTTCGCATTGGCTCTATCCGATCAGCTGGAGGGACCGGATCCACACCGAGTTCCTGGGCCAGATGAACCGCGAAGACAGGCTGCTTTCGGTCGCGGAAGCGCGGCGCTATTTCCCGAACAGCATCGCCGTCACCTATTGGACATACAGCTGGCGGATGGCGCCTGCATCCTGACGCCCATATTCCGACGCCCCTGTCCCGACGATTGCCGCGCGGCGACACGGCCGCGGCAGGTGTCCCAAGCCCGCCGCTGATAGCAGGCGACTTCCACGCGGGCTTTGTGCATCTGTCCTTCCGCCGGCGGGAATCCGGCAAGCAAAGGGAGGATCGATGAAGGGCGAGCAAGCCGACCGGGCGGCAATCAGAATTCGAAATAGGCCAGGGTTTGTCATGGGCGTCATCGCCGCGGGCCTTTGCAGCGGCAGCCCCGCCCTTGCGGGAAATCTCGGCCAGCGCGACGGCCAGCCGGAAGCGGCAGCAGCGACCGGGCCTTGGGCGCAACCCCACCCGGCCGCGACGCACCGCGCGGAGGAAGCCGATCGCGGCGGGGGCGAGATCGTCGTCACCGCCTTGCGCAGCGAAACGCCGGAGTCGAAGACTCCGGTCACCCTCACCGCCATCAGCGGGAAAGGACTCCGCGATGCCGGGATCACCGACGTTTCGACGCTCGACGAGCTGGTCCCCAACCTCTCGATCGACCGGCCCAACGGAATCCAGATCACCATCCGCGGCGTGACGAGCACCGACGGCACCGAAAAAGGCGATCCCTCGGCCGCCTTCCTTCTCGACGGCATCTATGTCGCGCGTCCGCAGGCCCAGGATGTCTCCTTGTTCGATCTCGAACGCGTCGAAATTCTGAGGGGCCCGCAGGGAACCCTCTACGGCCGCAACACGACCGCCGGCCTTGTGCACGTCATTTCGCGCAAGCCGCAGCACGGGTTCGAAGCGAGCATGGATGGACAATATGGCAGCTTCGATCAGGTCAATCTGACCGGCATGATCAACCTTCCGGTGAACGATATGATCGCGGTTCGTGGCGCGTTCAATTGGGATCGCCGAGACAGCTTCATTCGCCGCGGCGCCGGCGGCGCCTCGCTGGATCCGGCGCGCAACAACCGGTCGGGACGGCTGTCGGCACTGTTCGACGTCAGCCCCGACGTTCATCTGATCGTCCGCGCCGATTATTCGCGACTGACCGGCGCCAATCCCGGCGCCGTGCCCGTCGCCAATTTCTTCAATGTACCCGATCCTTTGCCGATGGATGCTAATAATGAATGGCCGGTGACGGACGCGACTTTCCACATGCGGCACGATGTTGGCGCCAAGGCGCAACGCACTATGGCGTGGGCGGAAATCCCCGGCCATCGAAACGCGAAGACATGGGGTGTCCAGGCAGAGCTTGAGGCGACTGTCGGCCCGTTCGACCTCACCTATCTCGGCTCCTACCGCGCCCTCAAACGCGACGAGCGCGGCGCGCTCAATCGGGGCGCCATCGCCACGACCTATCGCGGCGATTATTGGCAGAATTCGCAGGAACTCCGTCTCGCCTTCGGCGAAGGCGACCGGCTGCACGGCCAGATCGGCGCTTATTATTTCAAGGAGAAGTCGGGGATCGCCTACTTCCTGCTCAACTTCCCTTCCCCCGGCATCCGCTACGGTTTTCCGCAGGATCCGACGATCGCGGAATCCTACGCCGGCTTCGGCCAGCTGACCTTCGACATCACGCCCCGATTGCACGTCACCGGCGGAGCCCGCTACTCGCACGACAGGAAGTCGCGCATCGGCGCGACGGTGATCGACGATCTCGCCGGCAATCGCCTGGCGACGCTGCAGATCAACGACGCCAGGCGCAATTTTCACAAGACCACCTGGCGTCTTGGCGTCGACTATGACGCAGAGGGCCTTGGTCTTCTCTACGCATCGGTCGCCACCGGCTACAAGGCCGGCGGCTTCAACGACGGCTGCGAGGGCGATCCGAACGGGTCCGGGCCGTGCCGGCTGCCGGCCGAGGCGCTCTATTACGATCCGGAAACGCTCACCGCTTATGAGGCAGGCTTCAAGTTCCGCCTCGCCAGCGACAAAGTGCGATTGAACGGAGCCGCCTTCCACTACGACTATGAAGGATTGCAGCTCAGCCAGAATGCGAACGTCTGCGGCGGTCCCTGCCAGGTCACGACCAACGCCGCAAAGGCCAAGGTCGACGGCGTCGAGATCGAAAGCATCTTCGCGCCGAACCCGGCACATCGCATCGATCTGAGCGTCAACTATCTCGACGCCCGCTATGCGGAGTTCCTGCCGATTCCGACCGTCAGCTTCAAGGGCAAGGCGCTCGATCGCTCGCCAAGGTTCACGGCTGCGGTCGGCTACAGATTCACCTATCGCCTCGGAAATGGGGGCAATATCGCGGCGTCCGCCCGCACCCGCTTTAGCAGCCATTATTTCCTGACCGATCTCGCCAGCCGCGACCGCTTCGTCCAGGATCGTTACCACAAGACCGACCTGACGCTCACCTACACGGCGCCGCAGGAACGATTCTACGTCCAGGCCTATGTCCGTAATCTCGAGAATGAGATCACCCTCTCGACCCTCGCGACCGGCGTGGGGGGCACCATCGCCTTCGTCGATCCGCGCACCTACGGCCTGCGCGCGGGGGTTCGATTCTAGGGCGCGCCTTAAATATCGTTATTCGCACGTTGGCAGAAGTTCAGCCTTTTCAATATGCTGCCAAAGGACTCTGAATGCCCGCCTGCGCGGGCATGACGTGACCTGTGAACGTCGGAAACACCCACGTGGACGCGATGACCTCGGCGTCGGAATGGAGCTGGGTGTGGAGAGAGCCGAACCCGTTATTAACTATGTCCGGTGCATGATGGCGCGATGGCGGTTCGTGTCCCGACGCTGTGTGCGCTGCACCCCTTCGTGCTGGTGGCGGCGCTGCTGTGTCTGCTTGCGGCCACGCCCGCGCATGCCGACCCATCCGGACTCTTTTCCGGCGAAAGCGTGTCGGCCTTCGCCGACCTTCGTCTCGTCGCCGCCGATGGCGAACGGAGCTGGGCCGACGGCGGCTTCGGCAAGAGCCGCTTCGGCGGAGCGGATGACCAGGATTGGAAGCTGCGGGCGGTACCCACCGAAGCCGAACTGATCTGGCAACCGCGTTTCTCCTGGTCGCTCAGCGGCACGGTCGCGGTCGCAGCCCAGGATGGCCAGGACCATCCGGCCGACCTGATCGAAGCCTATGTCACATTCAAGCCGCTTCTCAAGGGTGGGACACATCTATCTGGACGTGCCGGATTATATTGGCCTTCCGTCTCGCTCGAGCACCAAGGCGCCGCGTGGCAAGTGGCCGATATGATCACGCCTTCGGCGATCAACAGCTGGATCGGCGAGGAAGTGAAACTGGTCGGCGCCGAGGCGACACTGGCACAGGACATAGGCGCCAACCAAATTTCGGGAACGATCGGCGTCTTCGGCTTCAACGACACGGCAGGGACGTTGCTGGCGTTCCGCGGCTGGGCACTGCACGACCTCAAAGCCACCGCCTTCGGACACCAGCCGCTCCCTCACCTCAACGAACAGCTCGAATATGCCCAGGCGGCAAAAACGCGGCCGTTGATCGAGGTCGACGACAGGCCCGGCTTTTACGCCAAGCTCCAGTGGCGCATGGCCGCGCCGGTGACGCTGAACGCCTTTTACTATCGCAACCGCGGCGATCCCGAAGCGGTCACCAACAGGCTGCAATGGGGATGGGACACGCGCTTCTGGAACGTCGGCGGCCGGTTCGGGCTCGGCCGCCGAACCACGATCATGGCACAGGCGCTGACCGGCACCACCGAGATGGGCTACGAGGCGGAAGGACATCATTGGGTCGAAACCCGGTTCCGTTCCGCTTATGGACGCATTTCCCACATCGTCGGCAAAGTCACCGTCAGCGCACGCTATGACGTCTTCGACACGCGCGAGCACGGTTCCTACATGGATCGCGGCGAAAGCGAAAAGGGCTGGGCGGGGACGGCAGCGATCAGCTGGAAGCTGACATCGCATGTGAATATATTGGGTGAAGTGCTCCATATAGAAAGCAAAAGAGGCGGCGTTCGCGAAGAGGAGCTAGGCCTTCCCGCGCGGCAGCGGCAGACCGTCGTCCAGGCCTCGATCCGCCTATCTTACTGATCGTTCGCGCTCCAGCACGGTTAAGCTTCGCTTACCGCTTCTTCACGCTTTGCTGCGACAAGGTGGCCCCATGCGCGCCTGCTTCCTTCTGCCGCTGATCGCGCTCGCCTCCCCAGCCAAGGCGGGCGAGCTGGTCGTGCAGCTGCGGACGCCGAACGGCGCACCGGTGCGCGATGCCGTCGTCACGCTCTATCCGGATGGCCGGCCGGTACCGCTGGCGTCGCCGTCCCGCGTCTTTCAGATCGCCCAGCGCGACATCCGCTTCACGCCGTTCGTGCTGGTCGTGCCGGTCGGCGCCCAGGTCGCCTTTCCCAATTTCGACAATGTCCGGCACCACGTCTATTCCTTCTCGCCGGCCAAGAAGTTCGAGTTGAAGCTCTACGCCAAGGAGCAGAACCGCACCGTCCGCTTCGACAAGCCGGGCGTCGTGCCGATCGGTTGCAACATCCACGATCAGATGACCGCGTTCGTGAAGGTGATCGACACCGCCCTCGTGGCGCAAAGCGATGCTTCGGGCCGTGCCCTTTTCGACGCGGTTCCCAACGGACCGATCGTCGCCCGCATATGGCACCCCTATTTGCGGGCACCGGGCAATCAGGTCGAACTGCGGCTGACCGCCGGCCCCGGACGCCTGGCGCAGAGCCTCAACCTCAACCTGCGCGCGCCGCCGCCGACAAGCAGCGCCTACTGAACCGATGTTCACGCGCATCCAGACCAGGCTGGCGGTTCTTTACGCAGGGCTGTTCGCGCTTGCCTTGAGCCTCGTCGCGGCCGCGCTCTATCTGGTCGTCACGACGACCGCCGAACGGCAGGTGCGCGACCAGCTCGTAGCCAGCGGCACCGTGTTCGACCGCCTCTGGGACATGCGGTCGCACGAATTGCGCAACGCCGCGGGCGTGCTGGCCCGGGACTTCGGGTTTCGCGCCGCGGTCGCGACCGGCGACAAGGGCACGGCCGCCTCAGCGCTCGACAATCTGAAGGCGCGGCTGGGGCTCAAGGTCGCCTTCATCGTCGGCACCGACGGAAATGTGGTCGGGCTCGACGATCCCGGGATGCGCCGCGACGCCGCCGGGCTGTGGGAGGCGCTCGACCGCGGCGAGCAGGGCGGCATCGCCAATCTTGGCGGCACCCCGCATCAGCTTATCGCCGCGCCGATCATGGCGCCGGTCCTGACCGGCTGGGTGGTGTTCGCCACCGAGCTGGGCACCAAGGAGATGCGCTCGTTCGAGCGGCTTTCGGCGATCCCGATCAGCGCCAATGTGCTGCAGCGCTCCCCGGCCGGAATCTGGACCGGCGACACCGGCACCGCAGCCGGGAACGACGCGAAGGCGCTGCTGCGCTTCATCGAAACCAATCGGACCGATGGCGCGCCGGGCGAGCTCGACTCCGGAGACGGCACGTCGATCGCCATGGTCAAGCCGCTGCGCGTGATGGGAAACGGAGCGCCGGCGGTGCTGCTGCTTCGCTATCCGCTGGCGCGCGCGATGGCCGCCTATCAATCGCTGCAGGCCGCGGTTGCGGTCACCGGCATCGTCGGCCTGCTGCTGCTGCTGCTGGGTTCATGGCGGCTGGCGCTGTCGATCACCAAGCCGATCTCGGCGCTCGACCGCGCCGCCCGGCTGATGGAGGAAGGCGAAACCGCCGAGGTGCCGGTCGAGACCCGCGACGAGATTGGACGGCTGGCGCAAAGCTTCAATCGCATGGTGGCCGAAATCGCCGAGCGCGAGCGACGGATCACCCAGCTTGCCTTCAACGACAGCCTCACCGGCCTCCCCAACCGCGCCTTCTTCCGGCAGCATCTCGACCTTGAGCTGCAGCAGGCCGCGCATCGCGACACGCCGCTGGCTTTGCTTTGCATCGACCTCGACAATTTCAAGTCGGTCAACGACACGCTGGGGCACCCTGTCGGCGACGAGCTGCTGCGCGAGGTGGGCGAACGATTGCGCAGGCATGTCGGCGACGCGTTGATCGCACGGCTCGGCGGCGACGAATTCATCATCGTCGTCTCGCGCGGCGTCGGCGCCGACGAACCGGGCGCGATCGCCAATCGACTGATCGTCGCGCTGAGCGAGCCGCTGCGCGTCGAGAGCCATGAGCTGACCATCGGCGCCAGCGTCGGCATCGCGCTTTATCCCGCCGACGGACGCGACGCCGACACCTTGCTCAAGAACGCCGACCTCGCCTTGTACCAGGCCAAGGAGGAAGGACGCGGCACCTATCGCTTCTTCGAGTCCGAGATGAACATACGCGCGCAGGCGCGCCATTCGCTCGAGAACGACCTTCGCCGCGCGCTCGCCGGCGGTGAGCTCGAGCTTTATTTCCAGCCGCTGTTCGATCTCTCGACCGACCGGATCAGCGCCTTCGAGGCACTGCTGCGGTGGAACCATCCGACGCGCGGGCTGGTATCGCCGATCGAATTCATTCCGGTCGCCGAGGACACCGGCCTGATCGTGCCGATCGGCAATTGGGTCCTTCAAGAGGCCTGCCGTCACGCCAAGCGATGGCCGCAGGATGTCCACGTCGCGGTCAACGTGTCATCGGTGCAGTTCCGCAA
>DATFHP010000099.1:0-3298 GCA_035248285.1 Allosphingosinicella sp.
ATTGACAGGTCGCCATGTTCCCCCGGAACATGGCTGCTCAGTGCGGGGCACTGAGCACCTGATCAATTTTCGCAAATAGCGATGCGGCAACAAAGAGTTATAGAGCAGCGAGCGATTCATATTAATCGCTCGCTGCTCTAATCGACGGTCAATGGGGCGAGAGCGCGAGGACGACGACCGACGCGAACAGGCTCAGCAGGCCGACCAGGAAGATGTGGTCGGCGAAATCCTCGCAGCGCGAACGGCGCGGCTCGGCCCGAAGGGCGACATAGGAGAGCAGGCAGCTGAGGCTGAGACAGATGGCGCTCAGCCAGGCGACTTCGTCGGCCAGCGTCCGATGCGCGATCTGCGTCACGTTGAGCGCGGCGATGATGACCAGCGCGATACCGAGCAGGTTGGAGGCGGCGTTGAGGATGTGCGGATGCTTGGGCATGCCGCCCCTTGAGAAGGACGATCGGAACCAGGCCTGAACGAGTGCCGGGAAGGCCCGTCAAACGCTCAGCCGGCGGGCCTCCTCGATCAGCATCACCGGGACGCCGTCGCGTATCGGATAGGCGATGCCGGCCTCGTCGGAGATCAATTCCTGCGCGTCCGGGTCGTAGCGCAGCGGCGTCCGGGTCAACGGACAGACCAGCTTGTCGAGCATCGCCGGATCGAAGGCCCGCGTCATTGCATCGTTTCCGGCCCGTCGGCGCCGCCCGGAAGCATGCGCTGGAATTGCATGAACTGCACCAGCAGGTCGGCGCGCGCGGCGAGCGTGTCGGCTTCGAGCAAGGCCTGTTTGGCGCCGACGTCGAGCGGCACGATCTGGGCGATCCCGTTGACGAGCATCTCGTCGTCGAGGCGCGCCACCGAATGCCAGTCGACGGCATAGCCCAGCGCATCGGCATAGAGCTTCGATTCGCGCTCGATCTCGGCGCGCTGGATGATTGCCAGCGCTTCGCCCTCGTCCTCGCTCCCGAACCCGCTGCGATCGGCATCGACCTGGCGGTAGGGCGTCATGACGTCGGGCTCGTGGGCGATGCGGATCCGGCTGATCCCTTCCAGGACGATGTTGTAGCGGCCGTCCTGCAGCGCCTCGCAGCCGACGATCCGGCCGAGGCAGCCGATCTGGAACACCGCCGGCGGCTCCTGATCGTCGCGCGGCTGCACCATCGCGATCAGCTTTTCGCCGGCCAGTGCGTCGCGCACCATCGCGCGATAGCGCGGCTCGAAAATGTGCAGCGGCAGCTGCGTGCGGGGAAACAGGAGCGCCCCGGCGAGCGGGAAGATCGGGACTCGAATCAGCGCGGGCGCGCTCATCAGGTGAACAGGATCGCCGACAGGCGACGGCGCTGCGTCGCCGCCCAGGGATCCTCCAGGCCGACCACTTCGAGGAACTGGAGCAGGCGCTTGCGCGCCGCGCCGTCGTTCCAGGCGTGGTCGCGGCCGAGGATCTCGAACAATTGGTCGGCGGCCGCGTCGCGCTTGCCGGCGGCCATCAGCGCCCCGGCCAGTTCGTAGCGCGCCTCGAGATCGTCGGCATCGGCCGCGATCCGCGCCTCGTAGCCGGCGGTGTCGGCGTCGGCAGGCGCGACCTCGGCCAGCGCCAGCGCCGATTGCGCGCGCGCGATCGCCGGGTGGCCGGCGATCTTTTCCGGAAGGTCGGCGAGCAGGGTGCGCGCCTCGCCGGTGTTGCCGGCGGCGAGGTGGGCGCGTGCCAGCCCCGAAACGGCTTCGGGATTGTCGGGCGCCATGTCGTGGATCTGCGCGAAGATCGAGGTGGCGCGCACGGCATCGCCGTCCGCGAGCACTTGTTCGCCCATTGCGATCAGCGGCGCAATTTCGGCCTGCGCCTGCTGCGCCTCGCCCTGGATCGGAAGCTGCGCCAATATCTGGTCGAGCGCCTTGGTGAGCTGCCCCTCGGTCCGCGCCGGGGTGAGGTCCGCGACCAGCTGGCCCTGGAAGATCGCATAGACGGTGGGGATCGACTGGACGCGGAATTGCGCGGCGACGATCTTGTTCTCGTCGACGTTGATCTTGGCGAGGATCACGCCCTTGGCGGCATAATCGGCGGCGACCTTCTCGAGCACCGGTGTCAGCTGCTTGCAGGGCCCGCACCATTCGGCCCAGAAGTCGATGATGACCAGCGCGGTCATCGACGGCTCAACGACCTCCTTGCGGAATTTCTCGATCGCCTCGCGCTCTGCGGCGCTGGTCAAAGTGGCCATGACGGTTCCGTTTCCTCGAGGGCGGTCTGCGCCGCTGTCCGGCCCCATATGAGGGCGCCGCGTGCCGGAGCCAAGCCCCCGCATGCCGGCCCCGACGAACGCATGCGAGGCGCTTGCCAAGCCGCCCCCTGCCTGTTAGCGACCCGCCCGCCCGCGCCGTGATGGATTCACGGCGCCAAACGCCATGAGCGGGCGTAGCTCAGGGGTAGAGCACAACCTTGCCAAGGTTGGGGTCGAGGGTTCGAATCCCTTCGCCCGCTCCAAATTTTCAGTTGTCCGACCCGGAGATATCGGCAACGGATCGTACCGGAGACATAGGTAACACTTTGGCTCCGAAAGGGCTCTCTGCGGGTTCGAGGCGGCGGGCCTCACGGCCCCGCCGCACCCCAACGCGCGGTTATCAGCAATTGCCCGTTTGCCAGGCGTGCTTGCAAGGCGGCTTCCCCGATTTGCTCTTGTTTGCGCGGGCGGGCCATTTTCCGCCGCCATTCGCTATCATCGTGCTGGGGAGGGATGATAGCATTCGGAGACAGTCCGAATTTCGATGAGGTGCGGTGATGGGCCGATTGTTGTTGTTCCTCGCCATGATCCTCGGCGCTGCGCCTGCGGCTGCCCAGACGCTGACGATCGATCCCCATCTCGATCTTCCCAAATCGGCAACCGCGGAAGACTGGACCGGGCTCAGCGATCCAACCTCGCAGTTCGATTTGGAGCGCGCCAAGCGCGGCGGATTGAGCGCCGCGGCGATAGCGCTTTACGTTCCGCAGGGGCCGCGCAATCCCGCCTCGCTCGCCAACGCCCAGGCGGCGCTTCGCGCGCGTGACAGGGCGATTCACGCGATCGTCGAGCGCAACCCGACGCGCGCCGCGTTGGCGCTGACTCCTTCCGACGTGCGCGCCATAGCCAAATCGGGGCGCATCGCGGTGATCGAAAGCATGCTGAATGCATGGCCGCTGGGCGACGATCTCGACGCGTTCGACCAATGGTATGCCCGCGGCGTACGGATCCTCGGCTTCGTCCACGCCGGGCACAATCAGTTCGCCGATTCCTCGCGTCCGATGCTGGCGTGGGGCGATCGCATCGTCGAA
>DATFHP010000100.1:0-32770 GCA_035248285.1 Allosphingosinicella sp.
TTTGCATGGCGCACGCCGGTATCGCATGAGCAGGACGATGAACCGAGAGACCAGCGCCCCCATCGTTCGCGACGACCGCATCGCCGCGCCGCTGCGCTATCCCGTCTATCGGCGGATCTGGCTGGCCAGCCTGCTGTCCAACCTCGGGCTGCTCATCCAGAGCGTCGGCGCGGCGTGGGCGATGACCGAGCTGGCGTCTTCGGCCGACATGGTCGCGCTGGTGCAGACGGCGCTGATGCTGCCGGTCATGCTGCTGGCGATACCGGCGGGCGCGGCCGCCGACATGTACGATCGGCGGCTGGTGATCCTATCGGCGCTGCTGCTGTCGTTCGGGGGCGCCAGCCTGCTCTCGGCCCTGGCGCTGCTCGGCCTCGTCACGCCGCCGCTGCTGCTGCTGCTCACCTTCCTGATCGGCAGCGGCATGGCGCTCTACGGACCGGCCTGGCAGGCGTCGGTCAGCGAGCAGGTTCCCACCGAGGTGCTGCCGTCGGCCATCGCGCTCAACAGCATCAGCTTCAATATCGCGCGCAGCTTCGGGCCGGCGATCGGCGGCATCATCGTCGCCGCCGCCGGCGCGGTCGCGGCGTTCCTCGCCAACGCCATCCTCTATTTGCCCCTGATGGCGGTGCTGATGCGCTGGAAGCGCGTCCAGGAGCCGCCGCGGCTGCCGCCGGAACGCATCGCGCGCGCGATCATTTCGGGCGTGCGCTATATCCTCCACTCGCCGCCGATCCGCAGGGTGCTCGCCCGGACCTTCCTCACCGGCACCGCCGGCGCATCGGCGTCGGCGTTGATGCCGCTCGTCGCGCGCGACCTGCTGGGCGGCGGGGCCCAGACCTATGGCGTCATGCTCGGCATGTTCGGCATGGGCGCGGTCGTGGGGGCGCTGAACATCGCCGCGATCCGGCGCCGGCTGAGCGGCGAGAGGATCATCCGGCTGGCGGCGCTGCTGATGGGCCTGGCGATCTGCGTCATCGGGCTCAGCCGCTCGGCGCTGCTGACCGGCGCCGCGCTGCTGGCCGCGGGCGGCGGATGGATGATCGCGATCACCACCTTCAACATCGGCATCCAGCTGGCGATACCGCGATGGGTGGCGGGCCGGGCGCTGGCCGGGTTCCAGGCCGCGGTGGCCGGCGGCATCGCCTTCGGGAGCTGGCTGTGGGGCCATTTTGCGACCGAATGGAGCGTCGGCACCGCCTTATTGGTATCGGGCGGCATCATGGCGATATTGCCCGTGCTCGGCCTGTGGATGCGGGTTCCGGAGGCGGAGACCTCGGCCGAGGAGGCGCTGGAGGCGCGCGCCGACCCCGAGGTGAACCTCAAGCTGACCGCGCGCAGCGGGCCGATCGTCGTCGAGGTCGAATATTGCGTCGCGCCCGACGACGCACGCGCCTTCTACGGAGTCATGCAGCAGGTGCAGCGCATCCGCCAGCGCAACGGCGGCTACGGCTGGTCGCTGGCCAGGGACATCGCCCGGCCCGACGTCTGGACCGAGCGTTTTCATTGTCCGACCTGGCTCGATTACCTGCGCCAGCGCAGCCGCGCCACCGAAGCCGAGCGGATGGTGGAGCGCGCGGCCGAATCCTATCACCGCGGCGGCGGGCCGCTGCCGGTGCGAAGGATGCTCGAGCGGCCGCTGGGCTCGGTGCGGTGGAAGGAGGAGACTCCGGACCGGGACGCGACCAAGCTTACGCCGCCGACGGGGATTTGAGGCGGGGAAGCGGGCGCGGACCGACGGAATGAATGCACTGTCAACGACATCGGAAATCACACCGCAAATCACCGAAATATCTGCGGCGGATTGGGGGAGATAAGTGCACTCCATCTGCGTTAACTACATGATGGTGATACCGTAACACTGTTGACCGTCGTTAATGCAAACAGGCTGTACAAAGTTTCTGGGAAAACCAACATGAGTATCGCAATAATAAATAGAATGATCGATAGCGTGGCGTAAATAATACGAAATTGGGTCGGCGCAGAGATTGGCCATCTCCGCTCGACGTTTGACCTTCTCTGGCTAAAGTAGCCCGAAGATCCTTCCATAATAGCAAGGCTATTTCCGACGAGCGTATGATGCTCTCTAATTCGTGTCATGCTAACATATCCCAGGTAGAATAGTATAGACGAAAATAGAAGAACGACAAACACCAGAATAGGAGGAACAACAGATGGTGATTGCCTAGATATTATTGAACTCAAAAAACCGATAATTAGAGTAGCTCCAATGGCGAGAAATCCAGGGACCGTCCACAAAAGCTTATCTAAATTGTTGTACAAGTCTATATAGCTACCGAATTTAGTCATGTCATTTCTAAGTACTTGCCTTGATATTAGATCCTTCTCTGAAAGTCTCTGCGTCAGTTGGGTGAAATCAGAGTCAAGGTTCCAATCCTTAGCCAAAATACCGCCATGCTTGACTGTATGGATTACCGAATTACCTGTCATATATATGTTGTGAACGACGCTTGGTTCGGACGTAAAAATGTCTCCGGGAAAGTGAAGCAAGATCTTCGGGTCGTTCCCAAGCTTTTCAGCCGAAGCAATCCAACCGGACTCAACGATGTACGTTTCTCTTAAGTGTTTATGGGAATGAGCCTTTTGCCAAGCTCCGCTGGGCGGAGCGACAGTCCGAATGTAGCCATTCCCATCCCTGGGCGTGAGCCGAAAACGGCATTCCCCATTTGGCATTCGACCGTGCGGCGACGTTATCCCAAATTGTAACTCCGCCTCTTCAACTGAAATGGGAATCTCGTCAGACATATGCTTCTCCAAATCGTCTGGCGACTACCTGCGATTTCCTATTTTCAGGCCCTCGCCCCCTCCACCACGCCGACGCTGTTGATGCGGAGCGCCTTGAGGACGGTGTCGACGATGGCGTCGGCGTCCAGGCCGGCTTCGGCATATTGATTTTCGGGCTTGTCCTGGCCCTGGAAGACGTCGGGCAGGCGCATGGTGCGCAGCTTGAGGCCGGCGTCGATGAGGCCGGAGTCGCTGGCCATGGTGAGGACGTGGGCGCCGAAGCCGCCGATCGCGGCCTCCTCGATCGTCACCGCCACCTCGTGGCCGGTGAGGAGGCGGCGGATCAGTTCCTCGTCGAGCGGCTTGGCGAAGCGCAGGTCGGCGACGGTGGTGCTGAGGCCCTTGCCTTCCAATATGTCGGCGGCCTTCTCGGCCTCGGCGAGGCGGGTGCCCAAGGAGAGGATCGCGACCTTCTTGCCTTCGCGGACCACCCTGCCCTTGCCGATCTCGAGCCGCTGCGGGGTTTCGGGGAGCGCGGCGCCGGTGCCGTTGCCACGCGGGTAGCGGACCGCGATCGGGCCGCTGTCGTGCAGCGCCATGGTGTGGACCATGTGGACGAGCTCAACCTCGTCGGCGGCGGCCATGACGGTGAAATTGGGCAGGGTGCACAGATAGGCGAGGTCGAAGCTGCCGGCGTGGGTGGCGCCGTCGGCGCCGACCAGCCCTGCCCTGTCCATCGCGAAACGGACCGGGAGGTTCTGGATGGCGACGTCGTGGACCACCTGGTCGTAGGCGCGCTGGAGGAAGGTCGAATAGATGGCGCAAAAGGGGCGATAGCCCTGGGCGGCGAGGCCGGCGGCGAAGGTGACGGCGTGCTGCTCGGCGATGCCGACGTCGAACATGCGCTTGGGAAATCGCCGGGCGAACAGGTCGAGGCCGGTGCCCGACGGCATGGCGGCGGTGATGCCGACGATCCGCTCGTCGCGCGCCGCCTCGGCGGTCAGCGCCTGGGCGAAGATGGCGGTGTAGCTGGGCGCGCCCGCCGGCGACTTGTCCTGCACGCCGGAGATGACGTCGAACTTCTGGACGCCGTGATATTTGTCGGCCGCGGCCTCGGCGGGGGCATAGCCCTTGCCCTTCTTGGTGACGACATGGACCAGCATCGGCCCGTCGCCGGCATCGCGGACATTCTCCAATATCTCGACCAGCCATTCGACATTGTGGCCGTCGACCGGACCGACGTAATAGAAGCCCAATTCCTCGAACAAGGTGCCGCCGGTCGCCAGCCCGCGCGCGAATTCCTCGATCTTGCGCGCGAAGCGGTGCAGCGAATCGGGCAGCTTGCGCGCGAAGCGCTGGGCGAGGTGGCGGACGGTGAGATATTTGCCCGACGAGACCAGCCGCGCGAGATAGTTGGAAAGGCCGCCGACCGGCGGGGCGATCGACATGTCGTTGTCGTTGAGGATGACGATCAGGCGGTTGCCCGCGGCCTGGGCATTGTTCATCGCCTCATAGGCCATGCCGGCGCTCATCGCGCCGTCGCCGATCACGGCGATCGCCTTGCCGGGCGCTTCGGCGAGCTTGTTGGCGATGGCGAAGCCCAAGGCGGCGGAGATCGAGGTCGAGCTGTGGGCGGCGCCGAACGGATCAAATTCGCTTTCGGCGCGACGCGTGAAGCCGGACAGGCCATCGCCCTGGCGCAAGGTGCGGATGCGGTCGCGGCGCCCGGTGACGATCTTGTGCGGATAGGCCTGGTGGCCGACGTCCCAGATCAGCCGGTCGCGCGGCGTATCGAAGACATAGTGGAGCGCGACGGTGAGCTCGACGACGCCGAGGCCGGCGCCGAGATGGCCGCCGGTCGCCGAAACCGCGGAGATGGTCTCGGCGCGCAGCTCGTCGGCCAATTGGCGCAGCTGATGCCGGCCGAGGCGGCGCAGGTCGTCCGGCGTCGCGACGGTGTCGAGCAGCGGCGTTTCAGGACGATCGGTCATGGCCGGCGCACCTTCCCTTTCCCGGCGCGGTTGTAGCCACGCGCGCGCGCGGTGTCGAATGCTGATGCTGCCGGAATGGACTTAATATTCGATTTGGAAAGGGGAAATTCGTGGGAAGGCGGGGTCGCTCAGTCGGTCTCGCAATCGCTGCAGCGGCCGCGGACCTCGATCACGGGGCGGTCGGGCGCGAAGCCGGCTTTTTCGGCGGCGGCGCGGACGCCGCTCGACAGGCGGTCGTCGTCGATATGCACGGTCTGCCCGCAATTGTCGCAGATCAGGAAGATGCAATCGTGCAGGCAATCGGGATGGTCGTTGGCGACATAGGCGTTGGCGCTCTCGACGCGGCGGGCGAGGTTGGCGGCGACGAACAGATCGAGGATCCGGTAGACGCTGTTGGCGGCGACCCGCCGCCCCTGGCTCTGCGAGACCTTGTCGGCGATGTCATAGGCCGAGGCCGGCTTGTCGAAGCTCGCCAGCGCCTGGAAGATGGCGGCGCGCATGGTTGTCCATTGCTCGCCCGACTTCTCCATCGTCGCCTGGGCGGCCTGCGACAGCGATTCGCCGGCATGGCTGTGATGAACATGCGCCATGGGATTGATTTAGGTCGTTCGGAGGGTCGGGACAAGGTATTCCTCCCCGCACGCGGGGAGGATCAGATCACCGCTCTGCGGTTGAGGTCGTGGCCGAGGGCCAGGAAGGCGACGCCGATCATGGTGTAGACGATTTCGGACGGGCCATGGGGCAGGCTGAGGGCGCCGCCCATCACGCCGAGGCCAAGGCCGCCGACCGCGGAGGGCATCATGAAGCCGTGCACCCAGATGCCGCGGCCGAGCGCGACCGTGCCGAAGGCGATGGCGAAGGTGAGGCCGAATTCGTGGATCATCGGCGATCCCAGCAGCCCGCCCGCCGAAGCCACCATCGCGATCAGCACCGAGGTGGCGAGGCAATGGACGAGGCAAAGGCCGGAAAGGCCGATGGCCATCCGGTCGAGGATCCCCGTGCTTTGCGTGTTCATGAACATGATTCAATCGCCCTGCCGCTTCTATAGGCGGTGACTCGCGAAGTTACAACATCACATTTGCCGAAAAAGTTGCGATTGGCAATCCGCTCCGCTGCCGTCATAGCGCCGCTCATGGCATCTTCGGCACAGCGCGACGCGTCCTCGCCGGGCCGGGCGGCGCGGCCGCGCGCGCTGGCGCGATGGCTGCTGCTGGTCGCGGCGCTGATCCTGGCGATGGTCGTGGTCGGCGGGATCACGCGGCTGACCGAATCGGGCCTGTCGATCACCCGCTGGCAGCCGATCTCGGGCGCGATCCCGCCGATCGGCGAGGCGCAGTGGCAACAGGTCTTCGACGCCTATCGCGCCACGCCCGAATATCAGAAGATCAACAGCGGCATGTCGCTCGACGCCTTCAAGCATATCTTCTTCTGGGAATATGCGCACCGGCTGCTGGGCCGGCTGATCGGCCTCGCCTTCGCGCTGCCCCTGGCCTGGTTCGCCTGGCGCCGCGCCATCCCGCCGGGCTATGGGCGGCGGCTGGTCCTGATCCTGGCGCTCGGCGCCCTGCAGGGCGCGATCGGCTGGTGGATGGTGGCCTCGGGCCTGGTCGACCGGCCCGACGTCAGCCATGTCCGGCTCGCGGTGCACCTGCTCACCGCGCTGCTGATCTTCGCCTGCATCCTGTGGACGGCGCTCGACCTGCTGGCGCTGGCGCGCCGCCCCGGCGCCGGGCCGGCGCGGCTGCCGACCTTCGCCATCTGGGCGCTGTGCCTGCTCGCGCTGCAGATCATGTTCGGCGCCTATGTGGCGGGGCTGGACGCGGGCTATGCGTTCAACAGCTGGCCGCTGATGGGCGACGAGATCTTCCCGTCGCTGACGCCGATGCAGACGCCGTTCCTGGCCAATCTCGTCAACAATCCGGTGGTGGTGCAATTCATCCACCGCTGGCTGGCGTTCGTCGCCGCGGCGGCCGCGCTGGTGCTCGCCGCGCAGACCTGGAAGCGCGGCTTCCACGGCCCCGCCTCGCTGCTGACCGGCGCGGTGGCGGCGCAGATCATGCTCGGCATCGCCACGCTGCTCAGCGGCGTGGTGATCGAGATCGCCGTCGCGCACCAGGCGATGGCGGTGCTGCTGCTCGCGGCGATGCTGCGCGCCGCGCACCGCCTCGGAAGCGGCGAAAGGAACGCGGCATGAACCCGCCGCCCGCCGGCTCGATCGTCAGCGTCTATGCGACCTTCGCCGATGCCGAGGAGGCGCAGCGCATCGGCCGGGCGATGGTCGAGCAGCGGCTCGCCGCCTGCGTCAACATCCTCGGCCCGTGCCGATCGATCTACCGTTGGCACGGCCGGATCGAGGAGGCCGACGAGGTCGCGGCGCTGTTCAAGACCACCGCCGGCGAGGCGCCGGTGCTGATCGATGCGATCGGCAAGCTGCACAGCTACGCATTGCCCGCCGCGGTCGCCTGGCCGATCGGCGAGGCGCCCGAGCCTTACCGGGCGTGGGTGATCGAGAACAGCGGACGGTAGGTATGGGACGCTCACCCCTACCCTAAGGTATTATAATACCTCTTTGCAAAGCCGCGGATTTGCTTGACTTTCGGGGGGTCGGCTGCCATTTGGCCGCCCACCAGCGCCGCTCCGCAACGGGCGGCGCGTCTGCTTTTACGAGGTCCCGGCCATGAAGGCGCTGATGAAGACCACCAAGGCGGCCAAGCCGGCCGAGGTGGAGAAGAAATGGCATCTGATCGATGCCGACGGCCTGGTGGTCGGGCGGCTGGCGACGATCATCGCCAATATCCTGCGCGGCAAGCATAAGCCGAGCTACACGCCGCATGTCGATTGCGGCGACCATGTCGTGGTGATCAACGCCGACAAGGTGCGCTTCACCGGCAACAAGCTGGCCGACAAAATCTATTACAAGCACACCGGCTATGCCGGCGGCATCAAGGGCGTCACCGCCGGCAAGGTGCTCGAAGGCCGCTTTCCCGAGCGCGTGCTCGAAAAGGCGGTCGAGCGCATGGTGCCGCGCGGGCCGCTCGGCCGCGACCAGATGCGCGCGCTGCATCTCTACAAGGGCGCCGAGCATCCGCACGGCGGCCAGAACCCGCAACTGCTCGACGTCGCGGCGATGAACCGCAAGAACAAGGTGAGTGCCTGATGTCCGACAATCGCCAATCGCTTTCCGATCTCGGCGCGCTGACCGGCGCCGAGCAGGCCGCACCGGCGGCGCCCCCTCCCGCCGCCAGTGACGAGGCAGCCGCCGCGCCGCCGCCCCAGCCGGCGCTACCCGAGACGCCGCTGCGCGAGCAGGAGCTCGACGCGCAGGGCCGCGCCTATGCCACCGGCCGGCGCAAGGACGCGGTCGCGCGCGTGTGGCTGAAGCCCGGCAGCGGCGCGATCCTTGTCAACGGCCGCGACCAGACGGTCTATTTCGCGCGGCCGACGCTGCGGCTGGTGATCAACCAGCCGTTCGACATCGCCGAGCGGCAGGGCCAGTATGACGTCGTCTGCACGGTCAGCGGCGGCGGGCTTTCGGGCCAGGCCGGCGCGGTCAAGCACGGCATCAGCCAGGCGCTGACCCGCTACGAGCCGGCGCTGCGCAGCGTCGTCAAGCAGGCCGGCTTCCTGACCCGCGATTCGCGCGTCGTCGAGCGCAAGAAATACGGCCGCGCCAAGGCCCGCCGCAGCTTCCAATTCTCGAAGCGGTAAACGCGCTTTCCTCCCCGCGCAGCGGGGAGGATCAGCTAAATCTCCACCTGACTGCCGAGCTCGATCACGCGGTTGGTCGGGAGCTTGAAGAATTCCATCGCCGATTCCGAATTCTGCACCATCCAGGCGAACAGCTTCTCCCGCCACAGCGCCATGCCCGGGCGCTTTGACGGGATCAGCGTCTGCCGACCGAGGAAGAAGCTGGTATCCATCGGCTTGAAGGCCGGCCCGCATTCTCCCACGCGATCGAGATCGGCGGGAACGTCGATTTCCTGCATGAATCCATAATGCAGGACGATGCGCCAAAAGCCCGATCCCAGATCGGTCACGTCGATATGATCGCCGTCCTCGACATAGGGCACGTCCCCGATGCGCACGGTCACGATCACCACGCGCTCGTGCAGGACCTTGTTGTGCTTCAGATTGTGAAGAAGCGCATGCGGCACGCCATCGCTGTCGGCGGCCATGAAGACGCCGGTGCCGGAGACCCGCTTGACCGAGCGCGTCCCCGATTTGATGAAGACCTCCATCGGCATCGATTTCTCGCGCATCTGCTCGCGTAATATGCGCCGGCCCGTGGACCAGGTGGTGAGCAAAGTGAAGGCAATGAGCGCGACCAGGAGGGGGAACCAGCCGCCGGCCGGAATCTTGGTCAGGTTCGACGCGAAATAGGCGCCGTCGATGATCATGAAGACCGCGGTGACGAGCCCGGCAAGCCATTTGTTCCACCGCCAGACGCTGAAGGTCAGCACGCCGATCATGCAGGCGGTGATGAACATGGTCCCCGTCACCGCGATGCCATAGGCCGCGGCGAGGTTGCTGGACGAGCGGAAGCCCAGCACCAGCATCAGCACGAAGGCGAGCAGGCCCCAGTTGATCAGCGGGATATAGATCTGCCCCACCGCCTTGTCGCTGGTATGCGCGATCCGCACGCGCGGCAGGAAGCCCAATTGCACCGCCTGCTGGGTGACCGAATAAGCGCCCGAAATCACCGCCTGGCTGGCGATGATCGTGGCGATCGTCGCGAGCAGGACCAGCGGCAGCCGCGCCCCGGGCGGAGCCAGCAGATAGAAAGGATTCTGGGCGGCGGCGGGATCGTCGAGCAGCAGCGCGCCCTGGCCCATATAGTTGAGCATGAGGCAGGGAAAGGCGATGTAGAGCCAGGAGATCGACACCGCCTTGCGGCCGAAATGGCCCATGTCCGCGTAGAGCGTTTCCGCGCCGGTCACGGCGAGGACGACCGAGCCGAGAGCGAGGAAGGCGAGATGGAAATCGGCGCGGAAAAAGTTGAACGCCCACCAGGGGTCGATGATGCCGATGATTTCCGGATGACGATAGATGTTGAGCGTTCCGAGGCAGGCGAGCACCGCGAAATAGACCAGCATGATGGGGCCGAAGATGGTGCCGACCCGGCCGGTGCCGTGGCGCTGGATGAGGAAAAGACCGACCAGGATGACGGCCGAGATCGGGATCACCAGCGGCTGCAGGCTGGCCTGCACCACGGTCAGTCCCTCCACCGCCGACAGGACCGAGATCGCCGGCGTGATCATCGCGTCGCCGTAGAAGAGAGCGGTCGCCAGCACGCCCAGCATGACGATCCCCGCCGTCCAGCGCCGATCGTGGAGCTTGCGCGAGATCAGGGCGAGCAGCGCGAGGCTGCCGCCCTCGCCCTTGTTGTGCGCGCGCATGACGATCAGCACATATTTGACCGTGACGATCATCGTCAGCGTCCAGAAAATGAGCGACAGGACGCCGAAGACGTAGAGGTGATCGATCGGCAGCGGATGCGCTCCGACGAAGCTCTCCTTGAGCGAATAGAGCGGCGAGGTGCCGATGTCTCCGAACACGACGCCGATCGCCCCCAGCGCAAGCTTGGCAAGCGGTTCCTGTGGTCCGTGGTGGGTCGGGTCCGCTTCGCGAACGTCCGGAAGATCGGCTTTGCTGCTGCGCATCACTCGCTCGCTTGAACGCTCCGGCGCATAGTTTCGCAGCCGGGACGAAGCAAACCGCAAGCGCCCGAAACGATCGCTATCGCGCAAATCTTTACGGCATCTTTATGCGCCGCGGCCCGCTTCGATATGGATCGGCAACGGACGGGGCGCCTAACTCGCCGGCCTGCAAGTGGCCGGCGGACCGATCGGTGTCGCGATCGTCCTCCACCCGGCCACGGTCTTCGTCGATGGGGCGCCGATGGACGATCTGATTTGGCTGGCGATCACCTTCGGGCTCGCGTTGCTCGGCCTGCTCTACATTCGCCTGCTGGGCGAGAGCGGCGAGGAGGCGGGCTCGTGACCATCCCGCTCTGGCTGGGCGGCCTGACCGCCCTTTTCCTTCTCGTCTATCTGGTGGCCGTGCTCGCGCGCCCCGAACGCTTCTGAGGGGGGCGGCACGATGTCGAACACCACGCCCCAGGGCTGGGGCCTGATCGCGGTCTTCATCGCGCTCACCTTTCTGATGGCCAAGCCTTTCGGGGCGTGGCTGTTCGCTGTCTACGAAGGCCGGCGTAACTGGCTGACGCCGATCCTGGGCCCGATCGAGCGCGGGCTCTACAAGGCCGGCGGAGTCGATCCCGACAAGGAGCAGGACTGGCGCGGCTATGCCGTATCGATGATGCTGTTCAGCGTCTTCGGCATCCTGCTCACCTACGCGATCGAGCGGCTGCAGGGCGTGCTGCCGCTCAATCCGGAGGGATTTGCCGGGGTGAACGCGCCCGTCGCCTTCAACACGGCGGTGAGCTTCGTCACCAACACCAACTGGCAATCCTATGCCGGCGAATCGACCATGTCGAACCTTACCCAGATGGCGGCGCTTGCCGTCCACAACTTCCTGTCCGCGGCGACCGGCATCGCCATCGCCTTCGCGCTGATCCGCGGCTTCGCCCGGCGGGAGAGCAGGACGATCGGCAATTTCTGGGCCGACATGACCCGCGTCACTCTCTACATCCTGCTGCCGGCGAGCCTCCTCTACGCGCTCGTCCTGGTAGCGATGGGCGTTCCGCAGACGCTGGCCGGATCGGTGACCGCCACCACCATGGAGGGCGCGCGGCAGGTGATCGCGCTCGGCCCGGTCGCCTCGCAGGTTGCGATCAAGATGCTCGGCACCAACGGCGGCGGCTTCTTCAACGCCAACGCCGCGCATCCGTTCGAAAATCCCGGCGACCTTTGCAATTTCATCCAGATGCTGTCGATCTTCGCACTTGGCGCGGGGCTCACCTGGACGTTCGGAAAGGCGGTCCGCGACACCAGGCAGGGCTGGGCGATCCTGGCCGCGATGATGCTGCTGTTCGCCGCCGGCGCGGCGACCACCTATGTCGCCGAGGCGGCCGGCAATCCGATCCATCACGCGATGGGCGTCGATGCGGCCCCCGGCAACATGGAGGGCAAGGAGGTCCGCTTCGGCGCGGCCGCCACCGCCCTGTTTGCAACCATCACCACGGCGGCTTCCTGCGGCGCGGTCAACGGCATGCACGACAGCTTCACGCCGATCGGCGGCTTCATTCCGATGTTCAATATCGAGCTCGGCGAGATCGTCGTCGGCGGCGTGGGCGCCGGTCTCTACGGCTTCCTCCTGTTCGCCATCCTCGCGATCTTCGTCGCCGGCCTGATGGTCGGGCGCACACCCGAATATGTCGGCAAGAAGATCGAATCGCGCGAGGTCAAGCTGGCGGTGCTGGCGATCGCAATCCTGCCGCTGTCGATCCTGGGATTCACCGCGCTGGCGGCGGTGATGCCGCAGGGCCTCGAGGGCCTGCTGAACCATGGACCGCACGGCTATAGCGAGCTGCTCTACGCTTATACGTCCGCGACCGGAAACAACGGGTCGGCCTTCGCCGGCCTCACCGCCTCCAACCCGTTCTGGGCCTCCACGCTCGGCATCGCGATGTTCGTGGGGCGGTTTTTCATGATCGTTCCGGCGCTCGCCATCGCCGGTTCGCTGGCCGGCAAGAGGATCCATCCGGAGGGCGCCGGCTCCTTTCCCACCACCGGCCTGCTCTGGGTCGGATTGCTGGTCGGCCTGATCCTGATCCTCGGCGGCCTCACCTTCCTCCCGTCGCTCGTGCTCGGCCCCGGCGCCGAGCAGCTGGCGATGATCCACGGCCAGCTCTTCTAAGGGGCCAAACATGTCCTATGACGCACCCGCTCGCCTCTCGGTGTTCAGCCGGGCCCTGATAGGTCCCGCCATCGTCGGCGCGTTCAAGAAGCTCGACCCGCGTCAGCTCGTGCGCAACCCGGTCATGTTCACGACCGCAGTCGTCGCGCTGCTGCTGACCGGCCTGCTCGTCGCCGGGCTGTGGGACGCCGGCCTCGGCTTCAAGCTCCAGCTCGTCTTCTGGCTCTGGCTCACCGTATTGTTCGGCAATTTCGCCGAGGCGCTGGCCGAGGGCCGCGGCAAGGCGCAGGCCGATTCGCTGCGCGATACCAAGGCACATCTGCTCGCCAAGCAGCTCGTCGGGGCCGGCGACACTTGGGACAAGGTGTCCGCGACGCAGCTCAGGGCCGGGGATATCGTGCTGGTCGAAACCGGCGATCTCATTCCCGCCGACGGCGAAGTGATCGAGGGCGTCGCCTCCGTCAACGAAGCAGCGATCACCGGCGAATCCGCACCCGTAATCCGAGAGGCCGGGGGCGATCGATCGGCGGTGACGGCGGGCACGCGGGTCATTTCCGACTGGATCAAGGTCAAAGTGACGCAGGAGCCGGGGCAAGGCTTCCTCGACCGGATGATCGCCCTGGTCGAAGGCGCCGAACGGCAGAAGACGCCGAACGAAATCGCGCTCACCATCCTGCTGGTCGGGCTCACCATCATCTTCCTGATCGCGGTCGCCACGATCCCGGGCTTCGCCGCTTATGCCGGCGGCGCGATCGCGGTCCCGCTGCTGGCGGCGCTGCTGATCACATTGATCCCGACGACGATCGCCGCCTTGCTTTCGGCGATCGGCATCGCCGGCATGGATCGGCTGGTCCGCTTCAACGTGCTCGCAAAATCCGGGCGCGCGGTCGAAGCGGCCGGCGATATCGACGTGCTGCTGCTCGACAAGACCGGCACGGTCACGATCGGCGACCGGCACGCAACCGAGTTCAGGCCGCTGCCGGGCATTGGCGACGCCGAATTGGCCGAAGCCGCCTATCTTGCCAGTCTGGCGGACGAGACCCCCGAAGGCCGCTCGATCGTCGCGCTCGCGCGCGAGAAATATGGCGTCGCGGACCAGACGATGCCGGCCGGCGCGGAGATCATCCCTTTCTCCGCCCAGACCCGCCTCTCGGGCGTCAGGTTCGGCGCGACGATGATCCAGAAGGGCGCGGTCGATTCGATCCTGCGCGCCGTGCCGGGTGCCGGCGCGGGCGGCGCGGCGGCCCTGCGCAAGATCACGGAGGAGATTGCGCGCAACGGCGGAACGCCGCTCGCCGTGGCGCGCGACGGGGTCCTGCTCGGCGTCCTTCACCTCAAGGACATCCTCAAGGCCGGCATGCGCGAGCGCTTCGCCGAGCTCAGGCGGATGGGAATCCGAACGGTGATGATCACCGGCGACAATCCGCTGACCGCAGCGTCGATCGCGGCCGAGGCGGGCGTCGACGACTTCCTCGCCGAAGCCACCCCCGAGGACAAGCTGGAGCTGATCCGCAAGGAGCAGACCGGCGGCCGCCTCGTCGCCATGTGCGGCGACGGCACCAACGATGCGCCCGCGCTCGCGCAGGCCGACGTCGGCGTGGCGATGAACACCGGCACCCAGGCCGCGCGCGAAGCCGGCAATACGGTCGACCTCGACAGCGATCCGACCAAGCTGATCGAGGTCGTCGGGCTCGGCAAGCAGCTGCTGATGACCCGCGGCGCTTTGACCACTTTCTCCGTGGCGAACGACGTGGCCAAATATTTCGCGATCATCCCGGCGATTTTCGTCGTGCTTTATCCGAGCCTCGCCATGTTCAACGTGATGGGGCTCGGAAGCTCGCAGAGCGCGATCCTGTCGGCGATCATCTTCAACGCCTTGATCATTCCGATGCTGGTGCCGCTGGCGCTCAAGGGCGTGAAATACCGGCCGGCGCCGGCCGGAGACATCCTGCGCCGCAACCTCGCCATCTACGGCCTCGGCGGCATTGTTGCCCCCTTCATCGGCATCAAGGCCATCGACCTCGCCGTCAACGGCCTCGGCCTCGCCTAAGGAGCGCATATCATGGGCAACGAAATCAAAACCGCGCTACGGCCCGCGCTCAGCTTCCTGATCCTGCTGACGCTCATCACCGGGCTCTTCTATCCGCTCGCGATCACCGGCATCGCGCAGCTGATCTTTCCGAAGCAGGCCAATGGCAGCCTGATCCGCGACGGCAACCGCATCGTCGGCTCCGCGCTGATCGGCCAGAATTTCGCCCAGCCGCGCTATTTCCACCCGCGCCCTTCGGCGGCCGGTGACGGATACAACGCTGCGGCTTCGTCCGGGTCGAACCTCGGGCCGACGTCGCAGGCCCTGGCCGACGCGATCGGAAAGCGGGTCGCCGAGGCGCGCGCCGATGGCGTCACCGGCCCGGTTCCGGCCGACATGGTCACCGCCTCGGGCTCGGGCCTCGATCCGCATATCTCGCCCGCGAACGCACTGGCACAGGTCAACCGCGTCGCGGCCGCGCGCGCAATGCCCCCGGCGCGCGTCCGCGCGCTGGTCGAGCAAGCCATCGCGCAACCCACGTTCGGCATCCTGGGCGCGCCGCACGTCAACGTCCTGCTGCTGAATCGACAACTGGATGCCATGAGCGCAAAAAGCGGCGCGTGAGCCGCCGCGCCGACAGCGAAGATACGAGGCCATCCCCCGAGGCGCTGCTTCGCGAGGCGGCGCACGAGGGCCGCGGCCGCCTCAAGGTCTTCCTCGGCGCCGCGCCCGGCGTCGGCAAGACCTACGAGATGCTGATGGAGGGCGCGGCGCGCCGCCACGCCGGGATCGACACGGTGATCGGGATCGTGGAAACCCACGGCCGCGCCGAAACCGAAGCGCTCGTCGGCGACTTGGAGATCGTCCCGCGCCGCACGGTCGACTATCAGGGCCGGACGCTCACCGAGATGGACGTGGATGCGATCCTGGCGCGGCGGCCGGCGCTGGTGCTGGTCGACGAGCTTGCCCATACCAACGCGCCCGGAAGCCGCCACCCGAAGCGGTATCAGGATGTCGAGGAGCTGCTCGCGGCGGGCATCGACGTCTATTCGACGGTCAACATCCAGCATATCGAGAGCCTCAACGACGTCGTCGCCTCGTTCACCAAGGTGCGCGTGCGCGAGACCGTCCCCGACCGCGTGCTGGAAAACGCGGAGATAGAGGTGGTGGACATTCCTCCCGACGAGCTGATCGAACGGCTCAAGGAGGGCAAGGTCTATGTCCCCCACGAGGCGTCGCGGGCGCTCGGCCATTTCTTCTCCAAGTCGAACCTCTCGGCGCTGCGCGAGCTGGCGCTGCGGCGCGCGGCGCAGGCGGTCGATGCCCAGATGCTCGACTATCTGCGCGCCCACGCCTTGGCGGGGACATGGGCGGCGGGGGAGCGGATCGTGGTGGCGGTCAGCGAGCAGCCCGCCTCGCAAGGCCTGGTCCGGTCGACCAAGCGGCTTGCCGACGCGCTGCGCGCGCCCTGGACCGCGGTTCATATCGAGACCCCGCGCGCACGCGATTTCACCGAGCAGGAACGCGGGCGCCTTGCCGCCGCGATGCAGCTCGCGGCCCAGCTCGGCGGCAACGTGGCAAGCATCCCGGCCGCCAACGTCATCGATGGGCTCAAGGCCTTCGCGGCCGAGATGCGCGCCACGCAATTGGTGGTCGGCAAGTCATCGCGCACGCGATGGTTCGAGCTGCGACACGGTTCGGTCGTCGACCGGCTGGTCCGCGAGACGCCGGAAGTCGCCGTGCACGTCCTCCCATCCGAAGAGATGCCGTCGCGTCCGAGCCTCAAGCCGGCCCGCGCGGCGACACCCGGAGCGTGGGGTCCGCCGTTCGGCTATGCCGTCGCCACCGCGCTGGTCGCCGCGATCACGGCGGTCGGCGCCGGCATCTATTCGTTCGGCAACCTTTCCAACCTCGCCTTGCTCTATCTCATCCCGGTCATGGTGGCGGCAACGCTCTACGGGCTCCGAACCGGGCTGTTCGCGAGCCTCTTGTCGTCGCTGGCCTATAATTTCTTCTTCCTGGAGCCGCTGCACACGCTGACCATCCGCGATCCCGAGAACATTCTCGCCGTCGTCGTCCTGACCGGCGTCGCGATCGTCACCAGCCAGCTGGCGGCGCGCGTCCGGCTTCAGGCCGACCTCGCGCAGAAGAGCTCGGGACAGAATGCCGCCCTGGCGAGCTTCGCGCGGAGCCTGGCCGGCCTATCGACCGAGGAAGAGCTCGGCCAGACCTTGTGCGGCGAGGTTTCGCGGCAGTTCGGGGTCAATGCAGTGCTGCTCCTTCCCAAGGAAGAAGGCCTCGTGCTGAGCGCTGCCAGCCCGCCCGAGAACAGGCTCGAGGCGATCGAGATCGCAGCTGCCAATTGGGCGATGGATCATGCCCAGCCGGCGGGCCGCGGATCGGATACGCTGACGGCGTCAGACTGGCTCTTCCAGCCGCTCGTCGCCGGCGGGCTCGCGATGGGCGTGTTCGGCATCGCGCTCGACGACGGCGGCGATCCGGTGCGGTCAGACCAGGTTCCGCTCCTGATCGGCTTCATCGACCAGGCCGCCCTGTCGCTGGAGCGTATCAATCTGGTGGCCGAGATGGCCAATGTCTCGCAGCTGAAGGAGCGCGACCGCCTGCGCGCGGCCTTGCTGTCCTCCGTCAGCCACGACCTGCGCACGCCGTTGACGACGATCCTGGCCTCGGCGGTCCAGATCAAGGCGGCACGATGCGAAGGATTGGACCCTTCGCTCGTCGCCGGACTTGTCGTCGAAGCCGAGCGGCTCAACCGCTTCGTCGCCAATCTGCTCGACATGGCGCGCGTGGAGGCCGGCGCCCTGCGCCTCAATTTGGAAGCCGTGGACCTGACCGACGCCGTGGCGAGCGCGGTCCACGACCTGCGCCATCGCCTCGATTCCCATGCCATCCTGCTGGACGTCCCGGTCGACCTGCCGCTGGTGCGCGCCGATCCGCAACTGCTCCACCATTGCCTGATCAATCTGCTCGACAATGCAGGCAAATATTCGGACGTCGGCGGCACGATCAGCGTGCGGGGGCGCCGCGTTCCGGGCGAGCTCACGCTCGCCATCCTCGACGAAGGGCCGGGCCTTCCCGAGGGACGCGAAAGCGAGCTGTTCGAGACCTTCACCCGCCTCGAAGGCTCCGACCGGAAAGGCGGCACCGGGCTCGGGCTCGCCATCGTCAAGGGGTTCGCCGAGGCGATGGGATTGACCGTGACGGCGGCCAATCGGGTCGATCGTGAAGGCGCCGGATTCACGCTGCATTTTCCCGAGCGGCTCGTCCTGCGTGCTTCGACGGAAGACGTGCAATGACCAGCCGTGCCTACAAGGTCCTGATCGTCGACGACGAGCCGCAGATCCGGCGGCTGCTTCGCAACACGCTGCTTCGGGCGGACTATGCCGTCGCCCAGGCCGCAAGCGGCCGCGAAGCGATGCGTGTGCTCGGCATCGAGAAGCCCGACGCGATCCTGCTCGATCTCGGCCTTCCGGATCGCGACGGGCTGGAGCTCGTACCGCTCATCAAGGCGCAATCGGATGCGACCCTCCTGATCGTTTCGGCGCGCGAGGCGACCGCCGAAAAAGTGACCGCGCTGGACCTCGGCGCCGACGATTATGTGACCAAGCCGTTCGACACCGAGGAGCTGCTCGCCCGCCTGCGCACCAGCCTGCGCCGCCGGGTGCAGATGAACGCGGAAACCCAGGTCGTGGCCTTGGGCGCGATCGAGATCGACCTCGTCAACCGCACCGTCCGAAAACACGGCGAGGACGTCCATCTGACGCCGAAGGAATATGCCTTCCTGGCCGAGCTGGCGAAGCATCCCGGCCGGGTGTTCACGCACGCGCAGCTGTTGAAGGCGGTCTGGGGAGCGGTGTTCGAGCAGAATATCGAATATGTGCGCATCGTCGTGCGCAACATCCGACAGAAACTCGAAGACGACCCTTCGCAGCCGAAGCTGATCGTGAACGAACTGGGCGTCGGCTATCGCCTCAAGGGCGCAGACGCGTGATGTCCTCGTAGCCGCGGCGTGGCCGCTGCGGCGGCCAGACATATTTGCGGAAAAGCTTGGCGCCGACCACGAACATCGCGACGCCGCTCATCCCCGTCAGCACGGCGACGAGTCCGAGGCCCAACTCAACCAGGGTCGGCTGATGCGTCGGCCCTCTGTTCACGAGGGTGTAGAGCTGGGTCAGCGCGATGACGCACAAGGTAAGGAGCCCAGCGCCCTGCAATCGAACTTTCATTGGATCCGTCCTTCGAAGCGGAATGCCAAGATCGGACGGAATTTAGTGCGGGGGCACGTTTGAATTCGAGGGCAAGGTCGCCCCCGTTCCGTAAAGATTCCATAAGATTCAGGGAGACGGCAATTCCGCCCGCAAATGCTGGACGAACTGCCAGGCGACGCGGCCCGAGCGGGCGCCGCGCTCCATCGCCCATTGCAGCGCCCGGGTGCGCCGGGTCTCCGCGTCGATGGCGAGGCCGAAGTGGCGCACATAGCTGGCGACCATCGCCAGGAAGGTGTCCTGATCGACCGGGTGGAAGCCGATCCACAGGCCGAACCGATCCGACAGGGAGATCTTCTCCTCGACCGCGTCGCCGGGATTGATCGCGGTCGATTGCTCGTTCTCGATCATCGCGCGACTGAGCAGATGACGCCGGTTCGAGGTGGCATAGAAGAGCACATTGTCGGGCCGGGCCTCGACGCCGCCTTCGAGCAGGGCCTTCAGCGACTTATATTGCGATTCGCCTTCGTCGAACGAGAGATCGTCGCAGAACAGGATGAAGCGCCGCGCCGACAGGCGCATGCGATCGAGCAGCTCGGCGAGCCGCGCGATCTCGTCCCGCTGGATCTCGACCAGAGCGAGCCGGTCGCCGCGGCCGGCATTGACCGCCGCATGGACCGCCTTGACCAGCGCGCTCTTGCCGGTGCCGCGCGCGCCCCACAGCAAGGCGTTGTTGGCGGGACGGCCCTCGGCAAAGGCGATGCTGTTGGCGAGCAGGACGGCCTTCTGCCGGTCGATGCCGATCAGCAGCTCGAGATCGAGCGCCCGCGTGTCGGCGACCGCGACCAGACGATCCTCGGCGCCGCGCCAGGAGAAGGCATCGGCATCGGCGAAGCCGGCCGACGGCGCGGCATGCGGCGGCGCCATGCGCTCCAGCGCTTCGGCGATGCGCGCCAGCAAGGCGTGCTCGCGGTCGTTCGGCTTGGGCAGGTCCGGCATCGGCGGATGACCAAGATGCCCTATTCGATCACGACCGGCAAATCGTCCGCCGCGATCTTGGGCTTCCGCAACAGGAGGATGAACGGCAGGATGGCAAGGTTCATCAGCATCAGCAGATGATAATCGTCGATATAGGCGATCATCGCCGCCTGCCGGTTGATCTCGGCGTCGAGCATGGCGACGATCGTCTGGCCCTGGGCGCCCAGGAGGCTGAAGATGGAGGGATCGAGCGGCGGGGTGCTTGCCGGCGTGATCTCGGCCGCAAGATCGGAATGGCTGACCTGGATATTGTGCGCCAGCAGGCTGGTGACCATCGAGATGCCGACCGAGCCGCCGAGGTTGCGCCCAAGCGTCAGCAGGCTCGATGCCGCGGTGCGCAGCCCCGGCTCGAGCGTCGCAAAGCCCAGCATCGTCACCGGCATCCAGATCATTCCCATGCCGGTGCCCTGGATCAGGCCGCTGATGACGATCGGCCTGCTGTCCATGTCCAGGGTGAACCCGGCCATCATCCAGAGCGAATAGGCGGTCATCAATGCGCCCACGACGATGAGGATGCGGCTGTCGACCTTCTCGCTGAGGCGGCCGGCAATGACCATCGCCAGCATCACGCCAAGGCCGCGCGGCATCGCGAGCAGGCCCGAATGAAGCACCGTATGGCCCAGAACGCCCTGCAGCATGGTGGGAAGCAACGCGCTGGTCGCCATGACCACCACGCCGTTCACGAGGGTGAAGCCGAGGGCGACGGAGAAATTCCTGTCGGCGAACATGCGCGGCTCGAACACCGGATCCTCGTCGGTGAAAAGATGGACGACGAACATCCACCCGCCCGAAATCGCGAGCCCGAGTTCGATCCATATCTCCCAGCTGTCGAACCAGCCGAGCTGCTCGCCGCGATCGAGCATCAGCTGCAGCGCGCCGAGCGCGACGGCGAGCATGGCAAATCCGAACAGATCGAACTTGCGCCGAAGCTTCGCGCCGGTGGGCATGAAGCGCAGCAGCAGCGGAATGCAGATCAGGCCGATCGGGAGGTTGATGAGGAATACCCAGCGCCAATTGAAATTCTCGGTCAGCCAACCGCCCAGCACGGGACCGAGCACCGGCGCCACGACGACGCCGATCGAGAAGACGGTCATCGCCTTGGCGTGGCTCTCGCGCGGGTAGATGTCGAGCAAGGTCGCCTGCCCGAGCGGCGCCAGAAATGCACCGGCAAGGCCCTGGACGAGGCGGAACGCGACCATCTGGGAAAGGCTGGTTGCGGTCGCGCATAGGACCGAAGCTACGGTGAAGCCGCCGACCGAGATGAGATACAGCGTCTTGCGGCCGATCCGATCGGCAAGCCAGCCGGTGATCGGCATCGCGATCGCGCTGGCGAAGATATAGCTCGTGAGGACCCAGCTGACCGATTCGCGCGTCCCGCCGAGACTGGTCTGCATATGCGGCAGCGCGACGTTCGCGATCGTCGAGTCGAGGATCTGCATGACCGTGGCGACCATGATCGCCACGGTGGCCATGGCGCGATCGAGCCCGGCCAGGGGGCGGATGACCAGGCCCGGCGATGCGGAAGCGGCGGTAGCCACGATTGCTCGGCCTTAGCGCCGTGCCAATTGCGGCGGCGCCGGCTTGGTGTCGACTTTGACATGGGTCGAAAGGCCCGCGATCATCGGCCGGTCCGGCGCGCAATCGATGGCGATGCGGACCGGCACGCGCTGCGTCACCTTGACCCAATTGCCGGTCGCGTTCTGCGCCGGCAGCACGGAGAATTCGGAGCCGGTACCGGCACCGATGCTTTCGACGTGACCGCACAAGTTGAGATCGGGATAGGCATCGAATTCCAGCTTCGCCGGCTGGCCCACCCTCATCTTGGCAAGATCGGTTTCCTTGTAATTGGCCTGAACCCACGCATTGGCGCTGCGCACGATCGTCACCATCGGCATGGCGGGCAGCACCATATTGCCGACCTGCAGCCGCTGCGTCTGGCTCGCATAGCCGTCGGCGGGGGCGCGTATTTCGGTGCGCGCCAGGTTGAGCAGGGCCTGATCGCGCGCGGCATAAGCGGCTTGCAGCGCCGGCTCGGACGCGGGATCGCCGCCCTTGAGCTGGGCCCGCTTGTTCGCCGCCTCGGCCACGGCGTTGGCGAGGCGGGTCTTGGCCTCCTGAACCGCGTGCAGCGCCTGATCATAATTGGCGCGCGTCGTGAAGCCGCGGCGCATCAGCTCGGCCTGGCGCGCCAGATCGCGCTCGGTGATGGCGATATTGTCGCGCGAGCCGACGATATCGGCTTCGGTTCCACTCAGCTCCGAATGCATTTCGGCGACCTGGACCTGCGCCTGGGCGATCTGCGCCTGCGCCTGCTCGAGGGCGATGCGGAACGGCTGCGGATCGATCCGGAACAGCAGATCGCCTTTCCTCACCGGCTGGTTCTCACGTACCCCGACCTGGACGATCTTGCCGGTGATCTCGGCCGAAAGCGAAACCTTGTCCTGCTGCACATAGGCGTTGTCGGTCGAGACGTAGCGCCCCGAGCTGAGCCACAGATAAAGGCCGATCAGCGCAATGAGCGCCGGAACCGACAGCATCAGGATGCGCGTCCACCTCTTCTTGCGCGCCTCGAGATAGTCCGCGTCGATCGGGCCGGCGGCGGTTATGGTTCCTTCCTTCATGATGCCTTCCGTCCGGATGCTGCGCCGCTTCCTGCAAGGTTGGAACGGATTTGCGCCAGCACGTCCCGCGCCAACTGCAGATCCGCCGCTGAAATCCCGGCCAACGCTTCGGCTTGGAAGGCTTCGCCGAGAACATGGAGCTTCTCGATCAGCGGCCCGGCCTTGTCGGTGAGATGCAAATTCCAGGCGCGCCGATCGACCCCGTCACGACGGCGCTCGACGAACCCGGCCTCTTCGAGCCGATCGATCATCCGGCACAAGGTGATCGGCTCGACGTCGAGCGCTTCGGCAAGCTCCACCTGGCGCGCGCCCGCCTCGCCGGCCAGCCGCACCAGCACGCGCCATTGCGCGCGCGTCACGCCGAGCGAAGCGGCGCGGCGATCGAAATCGCGGCGCATCAAGCGCGCGGTCTCGGCAACATCGAACGCGAACGAATCCATGGCGGCCATATAATAAGCGTGCTTATTATAGGCAAGCTAATTTGCCGTTAACGAACCCAAAATTGCTCATGGGGCCGAATAGGCGCCGTCGGGCCTCAGAAGGGCGGCATGCTCCCCCACCATGGGATCTGGCCGTAATAGGAATAGACCAGCTCGTCGCGCGACCGCTCGTGCGGCCGGTCGGCCTGGTCGACGCGGAAGGCGGGCGCCTGTTCGAGCTGCTCGCGGGTCAGATCGACGACATAGCCGTCGCGGTCGGGATCGTAGTCGAGCACCGCCCAAGGCACTGGATGGACCAGCTCGCCGATGCCCAGGAAGCCGCCGAACGACAGCAAGGCATAAGCGACCTGGCCGCTGCGCTTGCCGATCATCACCGAATGAATGCTGCCGAGCTTATCGCCGCCGCGGCTGTAGACCGGAGTCCCTTCGACGCGCCGCGACGAAATGAGCGCATGCCTCTCGTCCTCGACCGTTTCGCGATCGGTCGTTTCGTCCTGTTCGGCCATGGCCGGTCTCCGTGATTATGACGCGACTGAAACGAACCGCGCCGGGACGAGGTTCCTGCGCGCCCCACCTTAGTTCAGCACGATAATTTCGTTGGCCAGCCGATCGGCTTCGCCACGGTCGTGCGTCACGTAGAGAATGGGCACCTGGAGTTCGTCGCGGACTCGCGCGATCACCGCCATGATCTCCTCGCGGCGCGGCTGATCGAGCGACGTCAGCGGCTCGTCCATCAGCAGCGATCGCGCCCCGGACAGCAACGCGCGACCGATCGCCACGCGTTGCGCTTCGCCGCCCGACAGCGACCGCGGCCAGCGCTCGAGCAAATGACCGATGCCGAGAAACGCCACCGCCTCGCCGAGCTCCATCCACCGCTCGCAGGGCGACGCGAGACGATATCCATAGAGCAAATTGGCCCGCACGCGCTTGTGGGGGAACAGCCGCGCATCCTGGAACACGTAGCCGACGCGCCGCGCCTCGGGCGGCAAATCGATGCCCGCTTCGGCGTCGAACAGGGTGACGCCATTGACCCGGATGCGGCCGCGATCCGGGCGCAGCAGGCCGGCGATCATGTTAAGGATGGAACTCTTGCCGCTTCCCGAGGGGCCGAACAGCACGGTCAGCCCCTCGCCGGCGGCAAAGCTTCGCTCCAGCGTCCATTCGCCGAGCGAGCGGCGGACGTCGACCTCAAAGGACATGGTCGACCCGTCCCGAACGGGTGCGCCGCGCGAGCCATTCCGAGAAGATCAAGGCCACCAGCGACAGCACCACCGATATGGCGGCGAGGCGATAGACGGTCGCGTCGGTGCCGGGGATCTGCAGCGCGCCGTAGATCGCCAGCGGCAACGTCCGCGTTTCGCCGGGAATGCTCGACACGAAAGTGATCGTCGCTCCGAATTCGCCGAGCGAGCGGGCGAAGCCGAGCACGAGCGCCGCCCACACTCCGGGCAGCGCGAGCGGCAGCGTGATGCTCGCGAAGGTGCGCCAGCGCCCTGCCCCCAGCGTCCGCGCCGCGCCTTCCAGGCGCCGATCGACCGCCTCGATCGACAGCCGGACCGCGCGCACCATCAGCGGCAGGGCCATCACCGCCGCGGCGATCGCGGCGCCGGTCCAACGGAAAATGACGCTGACTCCGAACCAGCTTTCCAGCCAGCCGCCGATCGGGCCGCTGCGGCCGAAAGCGAGCAGCAGCAGCCAGCCGATCACGACCGGCGGCAGAACCAGCGGCAAATGCACCAGCGCGTCGACGATCGCCTTGCCGGGAAAGCGTGCGCGCGCGAGCAGATAGGCCAGGGCGAAGGCGACCGGCAGGGTCATCGCCATGGCGGCGAGGCTGACCTTCAGCGAAAGCCGGATGATCTCCCACTCGTCGGGCGTCGGCACGGGCAAGGAGCCTATTTTACCGTGAAGCCGAAGCGGCGGAAGATCGCCCGGCCCGGCGCGGAAAGGAGAAATCGGCGGAAGGCCTCGGCCTCGGGGCTTGCCGAGCTGGCCAGTCTCGCCAGCGGATAGGAGATCGGCGGGTGGCTGCCGGCAGGGAAGCGGCCGACGATGCGCACCTTGGTCGAGGCCCGGGCATCGGTCTCATAGACGATGCCATAAGGCACCTCACCGCGCTCGACGAAGGCCAGAGCGGCACGGACATTCTCGGCCCGCGCGAGCTTGCTTTCGACGCTTGCCCATGCGCCGAGGCTGGTGAGCGCCGCCTTGGCATATTTGCCCGCCGGCACCGCATCGGGATCCGCGACGGCGAGCCGGCCCGATCCGAGCGCGCGGGCGAGCGGGAAGCCGGGCCGGATCGCGATGGCGCCGCGCGATCGGGCGGGCGCGATCAGCACCAGCCGATTGCCCAGGAAGGACACGCGGGTGCCCGCCTTGACCAGCCCCTTCTTCTGGACTTCGTCCATCCACTGCTCGTCGGCCGAGATGAACAGATCGGCGGGCGCGCCCGCCTCGATCTGGCGCGCCAGCGCCGACGAGCCGGCGAACGACAGGATCGGCTTGGCATGGCGCCGCGCCGCCCAGGCGGCGCCCGCGGCGGTCAGCGATTCCTGAAGGCTCGCCGCCGCCAGCACCAACGGCGGCCGCGGCGCCTCGGCCGAGGCGGCCACGGCCATTCCCAAACCCGCCAGGCCGGCAATCCATCGGCGCACCACACGCATCATCATCCTGGATTTTCCTCCATGGTCACATTTGCCGCGCCGAGCCGGATCGGGCTATGGCCGCTGGTCATGGCGCGACGCACCGGACCCTTGAAGCTCAGGGCGCAGATTTTGTGCGGCGACGAGATCGCGATGGGTCCCGGCAAGGCCGATCTGCTCGAGGCGATCGCGCGTACCGGATCGATCTCGGCGGCCGGACGCGACATCGGCATGAGCTACCGCCGCACCTGGGACCTGGTCGATACCATGAACCGCTGCTGGCGCGAGCGGCTGGTCGAAACCGTGCCCGGCGGCGGCCGCGACAGGGGCGCCCGACTGACACGCTGCGGCAGGGACGTCCTCGACTCCTATCGCAAGCTCGAAGCCGAGCTGGATTCCGCGGCCGCCGCCGGCAGCCTCGAAGCGCTGAAACCGCTGCTGCGCCGCGAACCCGCGCCGCGCGCGTCCTGAACTGGCCGAACCGTCGTCCATCTCGCCTCCGTGCCGCAACACTATATATCGATGTATATGGCTAAGCGAGCGCCTGGTCGAGGCCCGTGCGCCATGAGCGGCGCGCCGGCCGCGAATTGCCGAACGCCCAGCGGCAAACCGGCCCGGCGTGGCCAAACATGCGAATCCAGGCTTGACGCACGCGAGCAGGAATGCTTCCTAGGAAGCCTAAAAAAACAACGGGAGGATTATATGATTGCGCAGGAAAGAGCACCCATCGCGTTCAGATAGAGCTTCGCCCGCTTGAGGGCACATTGTTCTGCAACGCGAGCCCGGCATCTTGCATGCGCGCGGCAGCTTTCCTTGCATCATCCGACAACGACATATTGGCGCTGGGCATTCGGCATTGGCCCCAGCGCCTATGTGAAACAAAAAGGGAGGTATACAAATGACAAACTACGGACTCTTAAGGGCGGGGGCATCGATCCTGTCGCTCATCTCGGGCGGAGCTGCGCTGGCGCAGGATCCGTCGGCAGCGACGCCGCCAGCCGCTGAATCCGCAACCAGCGATGCGGGCTCCGCGGGAGTCGAAGAGATTATCGTCACGGCCCAGAAGAGGTCGGAGCGCCTCCAGGATGTTCCGGTGACGGTGGCGGCCGTATCGGCAAGCACGCTTGCGAAGGCCGGCGTGGATTCGACGGCAGCGCTGACAAATCTGGTGCCGGGGCTCAACCTCAGCGCCAGCATGGCAGGTTTCCGTCCGTTCGTGCGGGGCGTCGGCACCGTCTCGACAAATGCCGGCAACGAGAATTCGGTCTCGAGCTATCTCGACAACGTCTATCTGACTTCGATGAACGCCGGCTTGTTGAACCTGACGAGCATCGAGGCGGTGGAAGTCCTGAAAGGACCGCAAGGCACGCTGTTCGGCCGAAACGCGACCGGCGGTGTCGTCAATGTCAGAACCAAGGACCCATCCCACAATCTCGGCGGGACGGTGTCGGCCAGCGTCGACAATTTCGAAACCATCGTCGGGACCGGCTACGTCACCGGCGGCTTGACGGACAATATAGCGGCCGACCTGGCCGTCTATTATCGGAATCAAGGCCAAGGCTATGGCAAGAACCTGTTCAGCGGCCGCGACGTGAACAAGGAAGACGACATCACGGTCCGATCCAAGATATTGATCACGCCGAGCTCCGTCGACAAGATCACCCTGGCGGCGGACTATTCCAAAGTTAAGTCGTCGGGGATGAACGCCTATCATCCCGCCAAGGGCACCACCGTCCAATGGGGCCCACCCGATGCAACGCATCCCGCACCGCGTGGCGCGCCTTACGTCTATACCGGCGGCGGATGGGACGTCGACATGGCGACCGAGCCGCGCGCCAAGATGTGGAATGCGGGCGGAAGCCTGACCTACGACCATGAATTCCCCTGGGCGACGCTACGCAGCATCTCGGCCTATCGAAAGAGCCGGATGAGGCAGCAGTGGAATGCCACCCCCATTCCCACCAACGCGCAGATTGCCGGCTGGAACCAGCCGGAGCGCCAATTCTCGCAGGAGCTCCAGCTCAACTCGCTATCGAGCAGCCGCGTCAAATGGATCCTGGGTTTCTATTATCTGGACGCCTTTGCGAAATACGACCCCTTCTTCATAAGCGGGACGGTGCTCGCACCGGTGCGGCAAGAATTTCGGATGAAGCAGTCGATCAAATCGCCGGCCGTCTATGGGCAGGTCACGATGCCGATCGATGCCTTGGGCGACACCAACGTCACAGGCGGCCTTCGCTATACGATCGACAAGCGTTCGATCGTGGGCCACATCGATGTTGTTTCCCAGGCCACCGGCGCATTGATCGCTACGGCAAATCCCACGGACGCCAGCAAGACGTTCAAGACCTTCACCTGGCGTCTGAGCATGGATCACCACTTCACCCCCGATATCATGGGGTATGTATCCTACAACCGCGGCTTCAAGGCAGGCTCGTACAACAGCATTCCGCCTGGTGGCCCGACCGCCAAGCCGACCAACCCCGAATTTCTCGACGCCTATGAGATCGGGATGAAGACCAAGGTGCTCAACGGCAAGGTCGTCTTCAACTGGTCGGCTTTCTATTACAATTACAAGGACCTGCAGGTCACCATCTTCAACCAGACCGCGGCGACGACGGTCAATGCCGCAGCGGCACGTATCTATGGCCTGGATGTCGACATGACGGCGCGGGTCAACGAGTATCTGCAGCTGAATCTCGGCGCCGAGCTGCTGGATCACAAGTATACGGACTATCCGAACGGCCCGATTTTAGCGATCCAGACCCTTGCCCAAGGCGGTGGCGTCGTACGAACCTTCGGCGACGTCACGGGCAATGCCTTGTCTTACACGTCCGACGCGGTCGTGAATGGCGGGCTGTTCTTCGAATACCCGACCGACATTGGAAAGTTCGACTTCAACACGACTGCGAGCTGGAACAGCGGCTATACGTTCGAGCCGAGCGAGGCCTACAAGCAGGGCTCGTTCGTCGACTGGAACGCGACCGCAGGATTCGAGCTGCGGAACGGCACGACACGCCTGTCCGTGTTCATGAAGAATATCTTGGATGAAAAGATCATCCGCGTTCTGACCACCGGCGGCAATCCGGGCGGCTATATCGAAGAGCAGTTCCGGCCTCCGAGGACCTATGGCGTGATGCTGTCGCAATCGTTCTGATCGGCAACGGCAGGGAAGTCGATGCGGCGCATTATATGTCGCATCCGCCTTCCCTGCCGAACGTCGCCTCGACAGATTTGTCTTAAAGGCATCCCGCTTTAGAAATATGTGTTGCCGCAGGATTTTTTGCGAGAAACCGGACCCACTTTTTCGCATCCTGCTTTAATGGCCGTAGCGAAGTCCGCAGCATCGATGCGGCTCGGCCGAGCCTCCATCGAAGCGCGCGCACCGACCGGGGCAAAAGAGATGGCATCCGACCGCACATGGCTGATCACCGGCTGCTCGAGCGGATTTGGACGCGAGCTCGTCCTGGAGCTCATCGAACGCGGCGAGCGGATCGTCGCGACGGCGCGCAAGCCGGAAGCGATCGCCGATCTCGTCGCGCGTGCGCCGGATCGGGTGCTGGCTTGCGAGCTCGACGTCACCAAGGCCGGTACCATCATGCGAACAGTCGCCGACGCCGAGGCGCGTTTCGGCCGTATCGACGTGCTGGTGAACAACGCCGGCTACGCCCTGTTCGGCGCCGTCGAGGAAGTGCCGGACGACCAGATCAGGGCCATTTTCGAAACCAATTTCTTCGGCTTCGTAGCGGTGACCAAGGCCGTGCTGCCGGGCATGCGCGCACGGCGACGCGGGCGGATCATCAACATTTCCTCGGTGGGCGGGATCTCCGGCGGTCTGGCGATGGGCTATTACGCCGCGACCAAGTTCGCGATGGCGGCCATTACCGAGTCGCTGCGGCAGGAGGTCGCGCCGCTGGGCATCGCGGTGACGGTCGTCGAACCAGGCGCGCATCAGACGAATATCGTCAACCGGGCGACGCATAGCCGCGTCTCGATCGACGATTACAAACCCACCGTAGGCCTTCGCAGCCGGCAGATTAGCGCTCTCGCGACCAGCATGAGGGGCGATCCGCGGCTTGCGGCGCGGGCGATGATCGCGGTCGCCGACTCACCGCAGCCCCCGGTCCACCTGCCGCTTGGCGAGGACGCCCTGGCGCGCCTCAATGCGAAGTTGAAAATGCTGGTCGACGACCGCAATCGCTGGATCGACCTCATCCGATCGACCAAGAAGACAGGCTCCGGCCCGGTGTGATCAAACCGGCACCGAGTCTGATTTGCCTTTGTTTTACTATGCTTTGGCTGAATCTGGACAGGCTTGGTCAGTTGGCATGCATGGCCAACCATTCGCGGTAGGCCTTGATCCCGCTGTCGATATCGTGGCGCGGCCGGTAGCCGAGCTCTCCGGACAAGCGCGCGATATCCAGATGGTTGCGCGACGGCTCCGGGCTGGCCGCAACCTCGTTGCGACCGACGGCCAGATCGACCGCGCGCCGCAGCGCCTCGTCGGTTATGCCCTGCCCGCTTCCGACGTTATAGATCCGATGGGCCAGCCTGTCCGCCAGGGCGACCGCCGCTATCCCTTTCGCGCAATCCTCGACATGACAGAAATCCGAGATCTGCGCGTAAACCTCCGGATCAATGGTCGGGCGGCTGGGATAGGATCGCCCGAGCGCGTCGAACAGGTAGCGCGAAGGCGTGTTCATCATGGTCTGATAGCGCGGACCGTAGATGTTCGCGAGGCGCAGGGCGACGACCTCGAGCGCGCTGTTGTCGGCATGCCATTGCGCAACCAGCTCCTCGCTCTTCTTGATCGCGCCGATGTGGATCGTCGAGCGCATGGGAAGCGGCATGTCTTCGCGAAACGGACCATCCAGGCCCAGATAGACGACGAGCGAGCTTGCGAAGCAAACACGCTGAACGCCGTGCTCGCGCGCCATATCGAGGAGGGCGTTGAAGGCGGCGACGCTGCGCGCGACGAGGGCGGTCGGCGGCCCGTCGAACGCCTCGGCCAGCGCGATGACGGTGCGAGGCCGGTGCGTCGCGATCGCCTGTTCGAGCAACGCGCTATCGGCAAGGTCGAAAATTTCCTCGACATAGCCGGTGCCCGCGACTTCGGCGGGATCCAGAGCCGGCCGGCGATCGATTCCGACGACGCTTTCGCCCCGCGACAGCAATTCGAGCACCAGAGTCCTGCCTATGAAACCATTCGCCCCGGTAACCAGGATCATCTTTCTCTCCGCCGTCCCGGCGCCCATCGGGCAACCTTATCCGAAGTCGCGCCCCGTCAATGCAGCCAAGTCCCCGCCGCTACGCTTTGAGGACTGCCGGCCGGGCCATTTCCGATTGGAAGGACGGCATGATTTCGCTCTCGAACAGATCGATCGTGCGCAGACCCCAGTCTCCGGAGAGATCGCCTATCATCGGAGCGAAGACGAAGTAATTGACTCCGACCGTGTCGACGATCGCGGCGATCTGCTCGCGAACGCTTTGGGGCGAGCCCACCGCGGCCCAACCGCAGGCGACGGCCTCGCGCAGATCATTCGGCGGGATGATCGGGGATTTGAGGGTCATTCCCATGTCATCCGTCAGCTTGGTGAGATTCTTCAAATGATAGCTGAAAGCCTGGTCGCCGACACGGAACGCCTCTTCCTCCGTGTCCGCGACAAACACGTAGCGCGTGATGCCGACCCGGGGTGACGCGCCATGCGCCCCCGGCTTGAAATTGTCCCAGAATACCTTGACGGCGTCCACGCAGGCTTCGAGCGTGCCGTTCACGATCGTATTGAATCCTTGCGCCGCGGCCCAGGCGAGCGATGCGCCGCCGCCGGCGCTCGGATACCAGATCGGCGGATGGGGCCGCTGAACGGTTCGCCCGTCGACCGGCCCGTGGCCGATGTCATAATGTTCGCCCTGATGGGTGACCTGGCCTTCGATCAGGCCCTGCATGATGATCTTGAACGCCTCGTCGAAACGATCCTTCGCGCCCGCCGGGTCCAGCCCGAAGAAGCCGAGCTCGACCGGGTTGGCGCCGCGTCCGACGCCCAATTCGAGCCGGCCGCCGCACAGATTGTCCAGCATGCAGATCTCTTCCACCAGCCGATAAGGCTCATAGAGCGGAAGCAGGTAGACGAGCGGCCCCAGGCGCAGGGTCGAGGTTCGCTGCGCCAGGGCCGCAAGGAACAGATTCGGCGAAGGAACCAGCGACAGCGGCGTGCCGTGATGTTCGGCGAGATGATAAGCGTAGAATCCGGCCGCCTCCGCTCGCTGGGCGAGCCGGAAGCGCTCCTCATAGGTCGTCGCCGCGGGGCGCGGGGCCCGTTCGCAATGGTCGAATATGCCAAATTCCATCAACGCTCTCCTGCCTCATCCGCTCCGTTGCTCGCTGCGCCCACTCTGCACAATTCCTAGATTTTAGACAATATCAAAATTCTTGCTGGCCCACTTGCGGCGACACGCGGGCGGTTAATCCGGCCCCGCCCCCGATGAGCCAGTCCATTCGCCTACCGCGCAACAGCGGCAAGCTTCAATTTGAATGTTCCGCCGATCAGGGCATGGCGACGCCACCCAGCAGGTTCGGGGCTGCGGTCGCCGCCGCGGTTTGCCAAGTCCGGCCTTCGCCGTCGGCCGGCCGGTATCGATCGCCGGATACGAAACCTATCGAGCCCAGTCACCGGACCGGTCGCCGCAGCATGTTGACCGGTTGTCCATCGCCGTGGCAATCGAGACCCGACGACGGACGGTTGCGAGGCGAGTCATGCGGCCCCGCGCAACGAAGCGGCCGGATGGAATGCGGGTGTAGCTCAATGGCAGAGCAGAAGCTTCCCAAGCTTACGACGAGGGTTCGATTCCCTTCACCCGCTCCACCGTTACCGTGCATTCATCGCTAGCTGCGGCGCGGTCCGGCTAGAAGCTCGTGACTCCCATCGCCACCACTGCGGCGGCCATCATCGCGGTGGCGAGCCAGCCCAGCCATTTGAGCGGTCCGTGCACCCGGAAGCCGCCCATCACGTCGCGGCGCTGGGAAAGGATCATCATGATCGCCATGACCGGCACCGCGACCACGCCGTTGATCACAGCCGTCCAGAACAGGGCCTTGATCGGATTGATCGGCATATAGTTCAGCGCCATGCCGATCAGGGTCGCGGCTCCGATTGTGGTGTAGAAGGCCTTGGCCTGCAGCGGCTTGCGGTCGAGGCCGACCGGCCAGTCGAGCGCCTCGCCAA
>DATFHP010000101.1:0-3855 GCA_035248285.1 Allosphingosinicella sp.
CTGTGCGATCTCGGCCTCGGCGCGCGTCTGGAAATAGGCTTTTTCTTCGTCGGACATGGAATGGCTCCGGATGAGCAAAGCGCCTCGAGGTCGCGTGCGGCCGAGGCGCTTTGCGATGGCCCGCCTCGCTCGGGCCATCTAGACCCATATCCGATCAGGCTTGCACGTATCCGGAATGGCGGAAGTAGTTTGAGTATTCGGCTGGCTTGAACTTTTCGAGGATGGTTTTGAGCCCGTCGCAGATGGCATCGAACGACCGCGGGTTCATCGGTCGAAGCAGTGCTTTGACCTTTGAGAAGACCTGCTCGATCGGATTGAAGTCGGGGCTGTAAGGCGGCAGGTACAGGAGCTGCATCCCAGCCTTTTCGAGGCATTGGCGGATGCCGGGCACCTTGTGCGCCGGGAGATTGTCGATGACGACGATGCTTCCCGGCTTCATTTCGGGGATCAGGCATTCCTCGAGCCATTGGCGAAAGATCGCGCCGGTCATGGCGCATGGGAGCAGTTGCGGCGCCAGGATCGCGTCATGCGCCAGCCCCGCGACGAAGGTCGACGTCAGCCAGTGGCCGTGCGGGGCCTTGGCGAACAGTTTCTTGCCCTTGTGCCCCCAGCCGTGGCTGCGCGTCATCGCCGTGTTCGTGCCGGTCTCATCGACAAATACCAACGAGGCCAGGTCGAGGCCGGTCTGCGCCGACCGCCAAAGTTCACGCGCCAAAGCAACGTCGGGCCGATCCTGTTCAGTCGCGAAGATCGTTTTTTTTGAGGCGAAGTCCCAGCCGCTTCACCGCCCTTTGCACGGTCGCATAGCCGACCTCGACGCCGTGCTTCGCCAGATCTGCCTGCACATCGACCAGTCTCAGATCATTCGTCTCTGCCAGCAAGGCGGCAATATGCTCGCTCTGCCCCAAAAGCTTCGACCGATGATCCCCTCCCATCGGACGCGCCGAGTAACTCTGCGTCCGACGGTACAACCGATGCCAGTTGCCCGCCGTGCTCGCCGCGATACCAAACGTCTCGCCAACCACTCGGCAGCTGCCGCCGCCCTCCATCGCCGCCACTACACGTTCCCGCAAATCGTCCGAATACGGCCTCGCCATCGCATGCTGCCCTCCAATCCCAGCACGCAGCTTGAATCAAATTATCCACCCCTTGGGAATCCCCCACGACTCAACTCGGTCGGATTCCGGTCTAATACGGGGACACGTCTAATGCGGGGACACAATACCTAATTGGTCTTGGAGAAGCCGAGACCAACCACAACGCGACAGCGGGAATTAGGTATTGTGTCCCCGCATTCAGATTCGGATCACGCCCTCGATCACGGTCACGCATCGCCCGCCCAGGATCGCGCGGTCGCCCGCCAGCCGGCATTCGAGATGGCCGCCGCGCCGGCTCGCCTGGAAGGCGGTGAATTGGGGGCGGCCGAGCCGGGCGGTCCAATAGGGCGTCAGCACCGCATGCGCCGCGCCGGTCACCGGATCCTCGTCGATGCCGGCGCCGGGGACGAACACGCGGCTGACCACGTCGGTGCGTCGCCCGGGCGCCGTCACGATGATTGTCACGACGTCGGCGTCGGCGGCGAGAGCGCGGAAATCGGGCGCGACCGCGCGTACCTGCGCCTCGTCCTCGAGCACGACGACGCCGTAGCGGCCTTCGTGCCACAGCGTCTCCCGCGCTTCGCAGCCGAGCGCCGCCACCGTCGCCGGCAGCGGCTTGGGCTCGGCCCGGTAGGCGGGCAGCGACAGCGCGTAGCCGTCGCCCACCCGCCGCACCTCGAGCACGCCGGCCTGGCGGGTGCGGAAGCGCACATGCTCGCCGTCCATCAGCACATGCCCGCTCGCCAGCGTGGCATGGCCGCACAGCGCGACCTCGACCGTCGGCGTGAACCAACGCAGGTCATAATCGGCGTCATTCTCGGCCGAGGGGACGGCGAAGGCGGTTTCGGCGAGGTTATTCTCCATCGCGATCGCCTGCAGCATGTCGTCCGGCATCCAGCTTTCGAGCGGAATCACCGCGGCGGGATTGCCGGTGAACGGCCGATCGGCGAAAGCGTCTACCTGGGTGAACGGATATTCCATCGTCGGCGACCCCTTTGGCTATCGGCGCTCTACGGCCCGGTTCGTCCTACCCTGCCCGGCTTTCGTCCGTTGCGACCAAGGCGTTGCCCGGCTGATCGACGTGACCCTGCGGATCGAGATGGATCAGGATCTCGACACCTGGAAATTCCGCGGCAAGCTTGGTTTCGACCTCGTCCATCACGTCATGCGCCTTCCGGACCGTCATCGCCGGATCGACCCATATGTGGAACTGCACGAAATCGTGCGAACCGCTGGTGCGGGTGCGAAGATCGTGGATGCCCTTGAGTTCGGGGTGGCGCGTGGCCACGGCAAGGAAGCGCTGCCTTTTCTCGTCCGGCCATTCCTTGTCCATCAGTTGGTCGATCGCATCGCTCGAGGCCTTCCAGGCGCCCCAGCCGAGCCATAATGCGATGGCCAGTCCGAACAGCGGATCGGCGCCGCTCAGCCCCGCATATTGATCGAGCGCGAGCGCGGCGATCACCGACAGGTTGAGCAGGAGATCCGACTGATAATGGACGTGATCGGTGCGGATGGCGATCGAGCCGGTGCGGCGGATCACCAGCCGCTGGTAGGCGAGCAGGGCGAGGGTGACCATGATCGCCGTGACCGAGACCGCGATCCCGAGCCCGGCGTCGCTGGTGGGCTCCCCATGCACCAGCCGGCCTGCCGCGCGCCATGCCAGACCGACCGCCGAGAAGCTGATGATGCCGACCTGGAACAGTCCGGCGATCGCCTCGGCCTTGCCGTGGCCGAAGCGATGCTCGCGGTCCGCGGGAACCGCCGCGAGCCGCACGCCGTAGAGCGTGATCAGCGACGCGACCAGGTCCAGGCCCGTATCGGCGAGCGAGCCGAGCATCGCCACCGATCCGGTCTGCCAGGCCGCCAGCGTCTTGAGCACCAGCAGGAACAGAGCCGTGGCGACGCTGAACATCGCCGCGCGCGCGGTGAGCGAGCCGTGGCGCGCGTGATGACCCGCGCCGCTCATGGGTAGAGCAGGCCCTCGCGCCAGCCGGCCGCTTCGCGCACGAACAGGCGCCGCTCGTGGAGCCGGTGCGGCCGGTCGGTCCAGAATTCGATCCGCTCGGGAACGATCCTGTAGCCCGCCCATCGTGGCGGCCGCGGCACCGGGCGGCCGTCGAAGCGCGCGCGGACTTCCTGGTAGCGTGCCTCGAAGGTCGCGCGGCTGTCCAGCGGACGCGATTGGTCCGACGCCCAGGCACCGAGCTGCGAATCGCGCGCCCGGCCGGCGAAATAGGCATCGGCTTCTTCGCCCGACACCGCTGCGACGGCGCCCTCGGCGCGGATTTGGCGGCGCAGGCTCTTCCAGTGAAACAGCAAGGCCGCGTGCGGATTGGCGGCAAGCTCCGCGCCCTTGCGGCTGTCGAGGTTGGTGTAGAAGACGAAGCCGCGCGCATCATGGCCCTTGAGCAGCACCATTCGGACCGACGGCCCTCCACCGGCATCACATGTCGCCAGCGCCATCGCTTCGGCATCGTTCGGCTCGGCCGCGCGCGCTTCGGCGAACCAGGAGTCGAAAAGGGCAAACGGATCCTCGGCCACCCGGAGCAATTGCGATTTTTTGCCGTGGCTGTCGACCCTCACCGCATTGACCGGCCGCGCATCGCCGTGCCAATCCGTCGCAAAAGGCAGGGCCGGGGGGAAAGTGGCTGAAAGGAAGATCCGCGCATCGGCGCGGACTCTCGCGACGGCATTGTGCCTGATGGTCGCGCTGCTCGTCGGCGGCGGGCCCGCGGCGGCGCTGCCGCCCGGCGTCGAG
>DATFHP010000102.1:0-22830 GCA_035248285.1 Allosphingosinicella sp.
CTGTGCGATCTCGGCCTCGGCGCGCGTCTGGAAATAGGCTTTTTCTTCGTCGGACATGGAATGGCTCCGGATGAGCAAAGCGCCTCGAGGTCGCGTGCGGCCGAGGCGCTTTGCGATGGCCCGCCTCGCTCGGGCCATCTAATCGATAAAGTTCAGGCGAAGGCGGCGGCGAGCACCTCCTGATGGATCTGAAGCGGGCCGGCCGCCTGCGGAACCGGAAGCGCCTCGCCCTTGAGGATCCGGCGGCGGAAAGCCGCTTCGAGCGATTTCGCGGCTTCCTCGAGCGCCTCTTCATTGTCACGCCCGAAAGCGATGGCATCGGGCACGTCGGGGAAGGTGGCCACGAACAGGCCGTCGTAGCGGCGGGCAAGTGTCACGGAATAGGCCGGCATGTCTGGTCTCCCGTCTTCTGCAAAAAGCAAGGCGACAACAACGAGTTATAGATCGGCGCGACTCAAATTGATTTCTCTACCGATCTTGTAGGGAATAACGCTCGAGCGCAATTCGGGATCAATCCACGCGGCGCGGTCCAGCTTCGGCTGGTCGCAACTATTCGGCCAGGAACGCGGCGACTTCGGCCAGAAACGCTTCGAGCCGATCGTGGTGGACCCAATGGCCGGCCTTCTCGAACATGGCGACCCGTGCGTTGCTGAAATAGGCGGCGCGGCCATCCTCGACGGGGTTGGAGGCCCAGCTTTCGCTGCCGTAGACGAGCAGCGTCGGGCAGCTGATGCGTGCCCAGAGGGAATGGAGGTCGTCCGGGCTGATATCGACCGGGGAAATCGAGCGGACGTAATTGTCGAACTTCCAGCTCCAGCTTCCATCGTCGTTGCGGCGGATGCCGTGCAGGGTAAGGTGCCGGACCTGGTGGGGGCTCAGATGGCCGTTCTCCTCCTCCATCCGCGTTAGCGCATCGTCGAGCGTCGGATAGCGCTTCGGCGCCCGCGCCGCCAAGCCGCGTTGGTGGTCGATCCATTGCCGGAAGCGCTCGTCGACCGGCTTGTCGAAGATGGCCTGCTGCATCGCCGGGGGCAGCCCCAACCCTTCGATCGCCACCAGCTTGACGAGTTGCTCGGGATAGAGGCCCGCGTAGCGGGTCGCGATCGCGCCGCCGAGCGAATGGCCGATGATGGTCAGCGGCGCGAGCGCCTGGTCGGCGATCAGCGCGGCAAGGTCCAGAACGAACGCCGCCATCGTGTAATCGCCGTCGGGCGACCAGGCGCTGTCGCCGTGGCCGCGCAGATCGGGCGCGATGACATGATAGCGGTCGCGCAGCGCCGGTGCGACCCAATCCCAATTGCGGCAATGATCGCGCCCGCCGTGGAGCAGGATCAGCGGCGGTGCCCCGGGATTGCCCCAGTCCGCATAATGGAGCCTGAGACGCTGCGAGATATAATATTGCGCGGTCGGCTCGGTGCCGCTGGGATCGGACATGCGGCATTCCCTAAGGTTGGTTCCCGGCCGGCACAATGTCGATAGTGGCCGCCGGTACCGGCATTCGGCCTGCTCGCCGCGTCGTGTCAGGCGCAGTGCGGGAGCTGCCGGCCCTGGTGCCGCACGCATCATTTTACAGGGTTGCGATTTGCGCGCCGCCTGATGGTGCGGCAATCAATCGCCAAGTTTGATGCGTGCGAACAGCATGGCGCTCGTCGGGTTCGCGCCGTACGTATCGTGCAGCGCTCGCGGCAAGCCATATTTGCTGACGAGCCCACCGAGGTGCAAGGCAAGTTTCCCCATGGGAATGCTGCGATAATAGCCGAGGCTGGCCTTGGTGACGTTGAACACGCGACCGGCCAGCGGATTGGTCTCGTCATCCGCGAACAGTTCGTCCTTGTCGACGTTTTCCAATCGGCCGAACAGCGTATTTCTGCCGAGCGTTACGGCGCTGTCGAGCAGGAATGCGTCGGTCCTGTGGCCATGGTCGCCGCCCGACGGATCGTTGCGGCCCCAGGCGAAGCTGGTCTGCCAATTGCCCTTCGCGCCGCCGCTTCCCAGCGGGCGATTATACGTCAGCGAAGCCGTGGTGCGCCGAAGATTGACCTCGGGGTGGAGCAGCTCCGCACTGTGGAGAAATCCATGGCTCGCCTGCATCGACAGATTGGCGGTCGGGTTCCACGTCGCGCGGACCGACCAGCTGTCGAACCGCGGCCGCTCGATGTCCCACCGATGCTGATCGGGCTCGCGGCCGGTGAAAAGGGAGGCCTCGATCTTCCAGCCCCGGTAGATCAGTCCCGCGGTTGCCACGCCGAAGGTCACATGCGTTGAATCGAGCCAATGGTGTGCGATCGGCGCTTCCGGATTGGCCATGCCGGAATAGCGATGCATGTAGGTCGCCGGACCGAGCGCCGGCTCGCCCGGCAGACCGAAATAGACGAATCCCGACAGCGCGCCGCCCAGCGGATGACTGTAGGTCGCGGCCAGCTCCATCACGGCATCGTGGGGGTGCTGCCGATCGACCAGCTCGGTCGTGCCATTGGCCGTTTCTCCTGTGGCGAGCAGCAGCGGATAGCCGCTCTTGCCCATCAGTGGGTCGAGGCTGCCCATGGCTTTGAGCGTCAGCGTGCCGCCGCCCGCTGGCCGTTGCGCCATGCCCATCAGCATCGAGGCGACGAAGGTCTTGCCGTCGCCACGCCGTCCGCCCTGATGGTCGTAAGTCAGCGACGCAAAGCCGTGGATCATGATCGACCAACCGCCGGATCGGGCATGGATGCCGTCCATCGGCGAGGAATCGGGCTGCCAGGACGTGCCCGAGGCATCGCGCGCCGCGGAATATCGGCCAAGGCTGCCGGGCATGTCCATGCCGGCCATCGCCCCATGCGCCGTCTTGGCCTTTGCGGGATGGTCCATGTCGGCCATCGATGCGGCGCCCATCGGATCGTGCTCCTGGACGGTGGCCGGCGCTTCCGAGATGTGGTCGGCATGGTCGCCGCTCTCCATTCCCGGCACGTTGGTCGCGTCCCGTGCGGGCTGGGGCGTGGGCGCGGCTCGAGTCCTGACCTGGGCTTTGCGGATGGCGGGCGTCGCTTGGCTAGGCGCTCGCGGCGGCGGCTTCGTTTTCGACTTGGCTTTTGCCGTCGGCGCGGGCGGACCGCGGTGCTGATCTGCGCTCATGTCCATGCCGGGCATCGGTTGCGCATCGGCGGCGACCGGCATGACGACCGCCGTCGTGGCGAGCAGGCCGATCAAGCCCATCGAAGCCCGGCTCTCGTGGCTACGATTGCCTGTGCGGCGCATCACAGCTTTTGCCGGTTGAGCCGCAGGGCGTTGGCGACGACGCTCGCCGAGGACAGCGCCATCGCCGCCGCTGCGATTACCGGCGACAGCAGGATCCCGAACAGGGGGTAGAGCACGCCCGCCGCGACGGGCACGCCGGCCGCATTGTAGACGAAGGCAAAGACCAGATTCTGGCGTATGTTGGACATCGTCGCCGCGGACAGCCGACGCGCGCGTACGATTCCCATCAGATCTCCTCCTAGCAAGGTAATGCCGGCGCTTTCGATCGCCACATCGGTCCCCGAGCCCATGGCAATCCCGACTTCGGCGGCGGCGAGCGCGGGCGCGTCGTTGACTCCGTCGCCGGCCATCGCGACGGTCCGGCCTTCGCGCTTGAGCCGTTCGACCACCGCGCTCTTTTGATCGGGAAGCACCTCCGCCTCGACGTCTTCGATCCCCAGCGTCCGCGCCACCGCCTCGGCAGTCGTTCGGTTGTCGCCGGTCAGCATCACCACTCTGATGCCGTCCGCGCGCAGGGCACCGAGCGCCTCGGCGGTCGTCTCCTTGATCGCGTCGGCGATCGCCAGCACGCCGGCCACGACGCCGTCGACGGCGACGAAGATCGCGGTCGCGCCGTCGCCGCGAAGCGCGTCTGCCTGCGCGGCAAGGGGGGTTGCGTCGATGCCGTGCTCATCGAGAAATCGCGCGTTGCCGAGTAGCACGCGGCGCCCCTCGATGGTGCCGAGCGCACCCTTGCCGGTTGGGGAGTCGAAGTCGGCGACGTCGGGAATGACGATTTCCCGGCGTCCGGCCGCCTCGACGATCGCGCGTCCCAGCGGATGTTCGGAAGCGCGTTCGACGCCGGCGGCGAGGCGCAGGACCTCGTCCTCGCCGAAGCCGTTCGCCGGGACGATGGCGGTGACCGAGGGATGGCCCTCGGTCAACGTGCCGGTCTTGTCGACGACCAGCGTGTCGACTCTTTCCATCCGCTCCAGCGCTTCGGCATGTTTGATCAGCACGCCGAGGCCTGCCCCCCGTCCGACGCCGACCATGATAGACATCGGGGTGGCCAGACCCAGCGCGCAAGGACAGGCGATGATCATCACCGTTACGGCGGCGACCAGGCCAAAGGCGAAGCGCGGTTCCGGCCCCCAGATCGCCCAGCCGACGAAGGCAAGCGCCGCGATCCCCACTACGACCGGCACGAACCAGCCCGAGACTTGATCCGCCATGCGCTGGATCGGCGCGCGCGAGCGCTGCGCCTCGGCGACCATCTGGACGATCCTCGCCAGCATCGTGTCGCGGCCGACTTTGTCGGTGCGGATCACCAGCGCCCCGTTCTGGTTGAGCGTGCCGCCGATGACCTTGTCTCCGGCCGCTTTCGCGACCGGCATCGATTCTCCGGTCACCATCGACTCGTCGACCGAGGAACGGCCATCCTCGACGACCCCGTCGACGGGTATCTTTTCGCCCGGCCGGACCCGCAGGCGATCGCCGACCATGACCTGGTCGAGGCCGATCTCCTCGTCACTGCCGTCCCCGGCGATTCGCCGGGCCGACTTTGGTGCCAGGTTGATCAAGGCCTTGATCGCACCCGATGTCCGCTCGCGCGCGCGCAGCTCGAGCACTTGTCCGAGCAGCACCAGCACCGTGATCGCCGCCGCGGCCTCGAAATAGATCGCGACACTGCCGTCGCTTGCGCGGAACGCGGGCGGAAAGATGCCGGGCAACAGCGTGGCGATGATGCTGTAGGCCCAGGCGATGCCGGTTCCCATGGCGATCAGGGTGAACATGTTGAGGCTGCGATTGCGCAGCGAGGCCCAGCCACGGACGAAGAACGGCCATCCCGCCCACAGCACCGTCGGGGTTGCCAGGACGAGCTGGATCCAGGCCGAAACCCGCATCGGCAGCAGATGATGCAGCACCGGAAGGACATGGCCGCCCATCTCGAGGACGAAGACCGGCAAGGCCAAGGCGAGCCCGATCCGGAAACGACGGGTCATGTCGACGAGTTCGGGGCTCGGTCCCGCCTGTGCCGTCACGACCACCGGCTCCAGCGCCATGCCGCAGATCGGGCAGCTGCCGCTGTGGTCCTGGCGGATTTCGGGATGCATCGGACAGGTCCAGATCGTGCCGGGCCCGGCATCGGTTACGGCCGCCGCCGGCCGAAGATAGCGGGCGGGCTCGGCGATGAACTTCGCTCGGCAATCGGCGCCGCAGAAATGATAATCGGAACCGCCGTGCTGGGCACAATGGGCGGGCCCGGCAGGGTCGATGGCCATGCCGCAGACCGGGTCCTTCGCCGGCATCGCCGCGGTCCCGTCTTGGTCAGGGCGGTGATCGTGGCCAGGAGCCATGGCTATTTTCCATTTGGTGCGAGCGCCGACCCATCCCATATAGGTTCCGTACCATAGTACGGAGTCAAGGCTCATGAACCTTACGATCGGCCGGCTCGCGCGCGGGGGCGGCGTCGGCGTCGAAACCATTCGCTATTATCAGCGTCGCGGGCTGCTCGATGAGCCGGAGCGGCCCGGGGGCGGCGGCGCGTCGGGCGGCGTACGCCGCTATGGCGAGGCGCATCTCCACCGGCTGCGCTTCATTCGCTCGGCGCAGACTGCCGGCTTCACCCTCGACCAGATCGGCGAGCTGCTCGCGCTCGATGCGACCAACGACCGCCGCCGGGCGCAGGCGCTCGCGACCGAACAGATCGCCGTTCTTGGGCGGCGGATTTCCGAGTTGACGGCTGCCAGGGATGCCTTGCGCCGGCTGGCGTCGGAATGTGGCGCATCGGATGTCGGTCCGTGCCCGATCATCTCGGCATTCGATCGTTGAGGTGACATCATAGTCAGTCGAGGAGTCCTCCGTCACATTACGTATGGAAAGCGAGGGCGGTCTCGGTGATCCTCTGTCCATCGGAGGGAGATCATCATGGCGCGGGTCGAAACAAGCGGGACTGTCGGCAAGCTGAATGTTCTTCGTTGCGCAATGACGGGAGGTGCCGTCTTGGGCGTGCTGTTCGCTATTTGCTGGCTCGGTGCCGCGCTGGACATTCCGCGTGGACCCCACATGTTTCTTGCAATCTTCGCGCCGGCTGTGGCGCCGTCCGCGGTCGCGCTCGGGGCAGGCTTTTGCTGGTCGATTCTGTTCGGCGCCGCAGCCGGCGCGTTGTCAGCCCTCTTTTACAATCTTTTCAGCCCGAGCCCGCGCGGGTGAATCGCCTTGAAAGGACTCAATCTCATGCAATCCAACCTCAAAGCGTTGACACTCTATGCGGCATTGATCGGGGCGCCGGCCCTCGCCCAGGCGGACCCGCACGCGGCACAGCATCAAGCACCGGTCGCGGCCGCGCCGGCCCCGGCCGACGGACCAGCGACGCCGGGAAATTGTCCGATGATGTCCGGCCAGGGCATGTCGGGTGGCGCGATGCCGACGATGCCCGCGCAGGGGCGTTCCATGATGAAAGGCGGAACCATGATGGCCGGCATGGATCCCGACGGGATGATGGCAAGCGCGCAGGCCATGCATAGCGACATTCAGGCGCTACGGCAGGAAATCGCCGCGTTGCGCTCCGAGCTTCGCCGGAACCGGATGCGATGATGTCGGGCGACGGGACGCCGGCGATCCCGGCGGCGGCCCGGTATGCTGATCCCTTTCCCGGTCGAGCGATGCGTTCATGTCGACTGGCCCGAATCCTCCGCAATCTGGATTGCCGGCGTCTCGAAATCGCAGCGCAGGCCGTCCGGCTGCCAGGCTAGGCGCACGCTTCCCGAAAGCTCGGCGGCGAGGCTGCGTTCGAGCAGCCGCGTGCCGAAACCGGATGTGGCGGGCGGCTCTACGCGCGGTCCGCCGCTTTCGCTCCAGCTCAAATGAACGCGTCCGCCGTCGAGCGTCCAGCCGATCGCGATCGTGCCGCGATCGGTGGAGAGCGCGCCATATTTGAGCGCGTTGGTGGCGAGCTCGTGCAGGCCGAGCGAGATGGCGACTGCCTGCTTGGGGGCTAGGCCGACGGGTGGCCCGGCAATCTTGAACCGGGCGCCGTCGTCGAATGGCGCGGTGGCGGTCGCGATCAGATCTTCGAGCGAGGCGCTCCGCCAGTCGAGACTGGTGAGCAGATCATGCGCGCGCGCGAGGGCGAACAGCCGCTCTTCGAAGGCCTGCATCGCGCTGCGTTCGACTTTGCCCTTGCCCAGCGTCTGGAGCGCGATCGCCTGGACGGTGGCAAGCGTGTTCTTGATCCTGTGGCTGAGTTCGCGCGTCATCATGCGCTGGCGCTCGGCCTCGGCCTCGGAGCGCAGCGCCCGCTCGCCGGCAAGCTTCCGCTCCGCGCGGAGCCAGCCCTCGGCGATGAGGGGCATCATGCCGCCGATCAGCGCGTAGGTGAAAAATATGGCTGCCCCGTCCTGGCGCGTGAGGCCCAACCCAAACAAGGGCGGCACGAATATGAGCCAGGTGACCAGGCCGCCGACGACATAGCAGGTGAGGCCGGCGACCCAGCGGCCGAGCAGGGTTGCTATCAGGATCGCCGGAAACAGCAGGCCGAACGGCGCGACGGTCGGCCAAATTGTTCGGATCGCGAGGCGCGCCAGAAGCGCGAGCCCGCATAGGATTAGGCCGATGAAGATCGCGGTCAGCCATGGCGGCGCCCAGCGCGCGAAACGTGCCGGAATATCCAGCCGAACCAGCCAACCCATATCGTTTCCTGCTGTTCCCGCCCGGTCAGCTTGCCATAGTCTGTCCTGCCTTGCGGAATTCGGCAGCACGCCGAAGCGATCCAGCAACGCAGGCCCTGACAATGACCTTGGCGCGGTCGATCCGCCAGATCAAGCGGGACGAGGGCGCGCGCGGGCATCCTCGATCAGGGGAACCTGAGGCGCCGCTTCGCGCGGCAGCAGTCCCCGCAGCCTGGGATCGGGGAAGCTTTCGAAGGCGCGCTTATAGGCCTTGAAGCCCGCGCCGAGATAGGCGCGCAGCGCTGCGGGGTGATCGAGCGAGCAGGTGTGGACATGGACGCGCCGCACGCCCTTGCGCCAGGCCAGCGCGAGCGTGTGCGCGAACAGCCAGCGTCCGTGTCCGCGTCCGGCAAGCTCGGGCACGAGGCCGAGAAACTGGATCAGACATTCGTCCGCCCGCGTGAAATCGAGTTCGATCATGCCCACTTCGACGCCGCGGCGATCGACGACCGCATGAACGTCGGCGATGACCGCGCGCAGCTGATCGTCGCTCATCGCCAGGCGCGAATACCACAGCCAGGCGGCGCCGATACGCTCGAACAGCAGCCGGTATTTGGCGGGATCGACATGGTGCCAGTGCTCGAGGCGGAACGGTGAGTCGGGCAATGGCCGCGGCCGCGGCGGCTCGGTCATCTCGAGGTAGGTGACGACCGCGCCGATCTCGCCGGCGGCAAGAGCGATCAGGGCCATGTCGCCACCGGCGGCAGGCTCATCAATATCGCGTCGACATTGCCGCCCGTCTTGAGGCCGAACAAGGTACCGCGATCGTAAAGCAGGTTGAATTCGACATAACGCCCCCGCCATTGCAGCTGGCGCTTGCGGTCCTCCGCGTCGAAGGGGATGCCCATTCGGCGCCGGACCAGCTTGGGGAATATGTCGAGGAAGGCCTCGCCGACGTCGCGGGTGAAGGCGAAGCCCTTGCGGAAGCTCCCCTCGACATGATCGTAGAAGATCCCGCCGACGCCGCGATGCACGCCGCGGTGGGGCAGGAAGAAATAATCGTCGGCCCATTTGCGGAATCGCTCATAATAGGCCGAATCGTGTCGCTCGCAGGCGGCCTGCAGCGCCTGGTGGAATTCGGCGGTGTCCCCATCGTAGGGAATCGGCGGATTGAGGTCCGCGCCGCCGCCGAACCAGCGCTTGCGCGTGCACAGGAACCGCGTGTTCATGTGGACGGCCGGAACGTGCGGGTTGGTCATATGCGCGACCAGGCTGATGCCGGTGGCGAAGAAGCGCGGATCGTCGGACGCGCCATGGATCGTCTTGGCGAACTCGGGGCTGAACCGGCCTGCGACGGTCGACACGTTGACGCCGACTTTCTCGAACACGGCGCCGGCCATCGCGCCGCGGACGCCGCCGCCGCCGGGGTCGCCGCTGTCGTCGCGCCTGTCCCAGGGAATATAAGTGAAACGCGCTTCGCTGCCCGCTTCGGCCTCGATCGCCTCGAACTCGGCGCAGATCCGGTCGCGTAGCGCCTCGAACCATGCGCGTGCTTCCGACTGCTCGTGATCGAGTGCGATCATTGCGGCCATCCTTTCGTTTGTCTTGGGGTCCAAACCCGACCACGGCAACGGTCATGATCGCCCGGAGAGGTGTGCCGGCAAGGAGGGCCGCGCAGGGCGGAGTGGTGCCTCCGGTCAAGCGGCCCGACGACGTCCGGTGCGGCTCTCCGGGCGACCCCCGAAGGGGGCGGGCGTCTTTTGGCGCACCGCGGCGTCCCTCGTCGGTCACGATGAATCCTCATCGCTCCACTCCTCGCTCCTTGCCGTGCGCCAAAATACGCTCCGTCCCGGCCGTTGCCGTGGTCGGGTTTGGACCCTGGCGCCTCGCCGAGCGCGATGCCCGCGGCAATCGCGATGTTCAAGGACCGGGTGCCGCGGACCTGCGGGATTCGCACGATGCCATCGGCGCGGGCGCGGACATGGTCGGGAACGCCGCGGCTCTCCGATCCGAACAGCAGAATGTCGTCGCTTTCGAAGCGCGCGTCGCCAAGCGCGGTATCGCCCGCCGTGCTGAGCAGGATGATCCGCCCGCCCACCTGCCGCTCGAAACTATGCCAATCGTCGTGGCGGAGGATTTCGGCGTGCGCGGCATAATCCATCGCCGCGCGCTTGAGCGCGCGGTCGGAGAAGGCGAAACCGCACGGTAGGATGATTTCGATCCCGATCCCGAGGCAGGCACCCAGGCGCACGATTGCGCCGACGTTGCCGGGCTGGTCGGGCTGGTAGAGTGCGGCGCGCATGACGATCCGATAGCGCCTAGCCGACGCCCTGTCATAGGGGAGTCAAAATGGCTGTTGGCAAAGCGCCTTCAGCACGGCTATCAGGCCCGCGCAAGCCGCCGGGGACCTTCTGCGCGGCGCTGTGCGTCGCCGTATCGGCCAGCCTCCGTGGCCGCTGCGGATTCGCACATCCTATGGTAACTTATGGTAACCTCTGAAAGGTGACGATGGCGACGGTCGAACATACCGAAGGCGCAGGGGCAGCCGGGCAGGGAGTCCGCCGCCGGGATTTCATCAACATCGCGGCCGTGAGCTTTGCCGGCGTTGGTGCGGCCGCGACCTTGATCCCTTTGATAAGCCAGATGAATCCTTCCGCGGACATCCGTGCTTTGGCTTCGGTCGAGGTGGATGTGTCGCATATCCAATCGGGTCAGGGGATCAAAACGATGTGGCGCAAGCAGCCGGTCTTCATCCGCAATCTCACCCCCAAGGAGATCGCCGCCGCCAGGGCCGTGCCGCTGGGCGAGCTTCGCGATCCGCAGACGCTCGACGAACGCACCAAGCCCGGCAAGGCCAATTGGCTGATCACCTTGGGCGTATGCACCCATCTTGGCTGCGTGCCGCTGGGTATCGCCGAGGGCGAGAATAGGGGGGCTTACGGCGGCTATTTCTGCCCCTGCCACGGGTCGTCCTACGATACCGCCGCGCGTATCCGCAAAGGCCCGGCGCCGAAAAATCTCGAAGTGCCCGAATATGCGTTCAAATCGGACACCATTGTCCAGATCGGCTGAGGTAGCATCTGATGAGCTTTCCCTGGGCGCAGCCCTATGAACCCAAGCACCCGCTCATGCTGTGGATCGACCAGCGGCTGCCGTTGCCGCGCCTGGTCTATGGCGCCGTCGGGGGCGGCTATCCGGTGCCGCGCAACCTCAACAATTGGTGGAATTTCGGCGTGCTTGCCGGCGTTGCGCTTACCATCCAGATCCTGACCGGCATCGTGCTGGCGATGCATTATGCGCCGGTCGACGCGCTCGCCTTCAATTCGGTCGAGCACATCAAGCGCGACGTCAACCAGGGCTGGATGCTTCAGGCGCTCCACGCCAATGGCGCGAGCTTCTTCTTCATCGTCACCTACATCCACATCTTCCGCGGCATCTACTACGGATCGTACAAGCCGCCGCGCGAGATCGTCTGGCATCTCGGCCTGGTGATCTTCCTGCTGATGATGGCGACGGCGTTCATGGGCTATGTGCTGCCGTGGGGGCAGATGAGCTTCTGGGGCGCCAAGGTGATCACCGGTCTGTTCTCGGCCATCCCGCTGGTCGGCCCGACCATCCAGCAATGGCTGCTCGGCGGCTATTCGCCGGATAATGCGGCTCTGAACCGGTTCTTCTCGCTCCACTATCTGCTGCCGTTCGTCATCGCCGGCGTCGTCATCCTGCATATCTGGGCGCTGCATATCCCGGGGTCGGGCAACCCGACCGGGGTGGACGTCAAGAGCCCGCAGGACACCATCCCTTTCCACCCTTATTATACCGCCAAGGATGGCTTCGGGCTGGCCGTCTTCCTGTTGCTGCTCGCCCTCGTCGCCTTCTTCGCGCCCGATGCGCTCGGCCACGCCGACAATTACATCCCTGCCAATCCGCTTTCGACGCCGGCGGAGATCGTGCCCGAATGGTATTTCTGGCCATTCTACGCGATCCTGCGTGCGTTCACCTTCAACTTCCTGTGGATTCCGGCGAAATTGTGGGGCGTGATGGCGATGTTCTCGGCCATCCTGCTGCTCTTCTTTCTGCCCTGGCTCGATACCTCGCCGGTCCGTTCGGGCAACTATCGCCCGACGTTCAAATGGTTCTTCTGGCTGCTGCTCGCCGACGTGGCCGTGCTCGGCTATTGCGGCGGTTCGCCGGCGAAGGAACCGTTCGTCATGATCAGCCAGTTCGCGGCGGCTTATTATTTCGCCTTTTTCCTTATCATCCTTCCCTTGTTGTCATGGTTCGAGAAGCCGTTGCCGCTGCCCAATTCGATTTCGGAATCGGTGCTGCACGGCGAGGCGGCCGAAGCAGCACCGCTGGGAAGCGGAAGCGCCCAGCCGGGCACAGCAGTCTAAAGGAAGCGATCGATAATGGTTCGTCCCCTCGGCATTCTGGTCGGTCTCGGCTTCGTCGCCTCGTTGATGTGGTGCTTCCTCTGGGGTGCGTCGGCCTTCGTCGCCGACCCGCCCAAGGAAACCGTCCAGGAAGAATGGCATATTCCGCCCAGGCCCCTGTCCTATGCGAGCGACGGGCCGTTCGGCCGTTTCGACCGGGCGCAGCTGCAGCGCGGCTTTCAGGTCTACAAGGAGGTATGCTCGGCTTGCCACAGCCTTCGGCTGGTTCATTTCCGCGATCTCGACGGCATCGGCTACAGCGGACCGGAGATCAAGGCGATCGCCAAGCAATGGGCGATCGAGGTGCCGGATATCAATCCGGACACGGGCGAGCCCAGCACGCGCAAGGCGCTGCCGATCGATGCTTTCCCCAGCCCCTATGCCAATGAGGTTGCGGCCCGTGCGGCGAACAATGGCGCGCTGCCGCCCGATCTTTCGCTGATCACCAAGGCGCGCGAGGGCGGGGCCCCCTATGTGCACTCGCTGCTCACCGGGTTCCGAAATCCACCGGCCGATCTTCCCGCCGAGGCGCGTCCGGGACCGAACCTGCACTACGACCCCTATTTCGCCAATCTGAACATCGCCATGCCGCCGCCGCTCACGGCGGACGGACAGGTCACCTATGCCGACGGCACCAACCCGACCGTGGACCAGATGGCGCAGGATGTTTCGGCTTTCCTGATCTGGACCGCCGATCCGAAGCTCGAGAATCGCAAGGCGACCGGAATCACCGTCGTCATCTTCCTGATCGTGGCGACAATTCTCGCCTATCTCGCCTATCGCAACGTCTGGGCCGACGTGAAGAGGCGCAAGGCTTGATCCCGAAAATTGGGCGAAGCGGCAGACGGCCGCGCGGCTGGGATTGAAGAATAGCCGTTAGGGAGGCGGATGACCGAGAGGCTCGACCTCAGGGCGCTGATCCGGACGATCCCCGACTTCCCGAAGCCGGGGATCCAGTTTCGCGACATCACCACCTTGCTGCTCGATCCGGATGGCTTCGTCGCGGCGATCGAGGGTCTGGCCGCCGCGGTCGATCCGGGCGTGGACCTGCTCGCCGGGATCGAGGCGCGCGGCTTCATCGTCGCCGCGGCGCTGGCCACGCGGCTTCGCAAGGGCCTGCTGCTGATCCGCAAGGACGGCAAGCTGCCGGGCGTGACGATCGCCGAGGATTATGCCCTCGAATATGGCACCGACCGCCTGGCCATGCACGTCGATGCCTGCGCGCCCGGCGCGCGCGTGCAGATCGTCGACGATCTGATCGCGACCGGCGGCACCGCGCTGGCGGCATTGCGCCTGATCGGCCGGGCGGGGGGAATGGTCGCGGGCGCCTCCTTCGTCATCGACCTGCCCGACCTCGGCGGTGCCGGCCGGCTCCGCGAAGCCGGCATCGCGGTCCACACGCTGATGCGCTTCGAGGGCCATTAGGAAATGATCCTCCCCGGAACGGGGAGGGGGACCGCGCGTAGCGCGGTGGAGGGGCTGGCACACGTTTTGGAGGTCCGAGCTGTTCGCCGCCTCCGATGAGCAGGTTATAAATCCTCTCCGCCGCTCGTCTGAGCCAATGCGTATTGACATTGTAGATACACGCCATCATATTCGGACTATGGCGAAGGCGCATTCCAGTTCGGTTAAAGTCGGAGGGTGGCCCGAAGCGGCCGGCCTGAAGGGAAGCATCAATCTGCGCATCGAAACGCAGACCCGCCAGATGATCGATGACGCAGCGGCCATTCTCGGCAAAACGAGAACCGAGTTCATGATCGACAGCGCGAGGGCGCTGGCAATCGACGTGCTGCTCGATCAGCGTCTGTTCGTGCTCGATTCTGGGCGTTACGACGCATTTGTCCATGCGCTCGACAATCCGCCGGCTCCCGGCCCGAAATTGCGCGCGCTTTTGCGTCGGGCTCCGGCTTGGGACGCCTGACGAGCATCGTCGCGGCATGCCATGAGCCTGTCGGCACCGGTCCCGCTGACCACGGACCATGATCTTGAAGACTTTGATTGCGGCGAGTGGGCGCTGAACGACTGGCTTAAGCAGCGGGCGTTGAAGAATGAGAGCCGCTTTTCGCGGACGTACGTCGTCTGCGACGACAAACGCGTGGTCGCCTATTTTTGCATTTCGGCCGGTGCGGTCGAGCGGTCCGCCGCGCCGGGCCGCCTCCGCCGCAATGCGCCGGACTCGATCCCGGTCTCGGTCATCGGCCGCTTGGCTGTGAGCAGGGCGTATGCTGGTCGTGGACTCGGTGCGGACATTCTTTCGGACGCTCTGCGACGGATCGCCGTGGCGTCGCAGAGCATCGGCATGGGGGCGGTTCTCGTGCAGGCGAAGGATGAAAGCGCCAAGCGCTTCTACCTCGCCTGTGCCGAATTCGTCGAATATCCGGAGGACAGCCGGATGCTGTTCCTCCCGATCGAAACGGTGATTGCCGCCTTCAGCTGATGCCTTGGAGGGCCATATCCTCCCCGGAACGGAGAGGGGGACCGCGCGTGGCGCGGTGGAGGGGGGGGTCGAGCCATTCACCAGCGTCCCCTCCACCAAACGCAGTCCTGGCCCATGGGCGCTGCTCGATCGGCGCATTCCTTGGCAATTCCAAAAAAGCCCCTATCTTTACAGAGTCTTATTCAGTCTGTGTTCACGGCGGCGGGTGCAGGGTGCCGCCATAAACTCGGGAGAGTCGCTATGTCCGTGCCGCATCTGCGCGTTGCCGCGCTTGCCCTTGCATCCTCGATCGCCCTGTCCGCCTGCGCCTATGACGAAGGCTATGGCTACGGCGGCATCGGCTATGCCAGCGACGGCTATTACGGCGACTATTATGACGGCTATTACGCCGGTTACGGCTATCCGGGCTATTACGGCTGGTACGACGATTTCTATTATCCCGGCGTCGGGATCTATATCTATGACCGCGGCGGCCACCGCCACCGCTGGAACGACCATCATCGCCAATATTGGGAAGGCCGCCGCGGCACCGGAGGAAATCACGGCGCCAATTGGGACGGCTTCCGCAACCGCGACGGCCAGGGCAGCTGGCAGGGTAGCCGCCAGGGCAATTGGAACCGCAATGACGGCAGCTGGAGCCGCCGCCAGGGCAGCGCCAACACCACCACCCAGGCCGTCCCGCAATCGGCTAACACGCCACCGCCCCCCGTGGCGCGCGGCGAGCCGAACCGCTCGAGCTGGCGCGCCGGGCCGGACGGGTCGCAACCCTCCCGCGGCTATTACGGCGGCCGCTGGGGCCGTCACTAAACTCGGCTAAACTCGGGCTAAACTCGGGGACACAATACCGATTTGTCGGTGACATTTCTTTGTGACGACGGGCCGATGGGGTTGCGAAATAGATATAGAGTCTCCTAGTTCATAGCGAATATTCACATTTTATGTACGACATATTATGAATACAAATCAAAAAAATATTCATCCATGAAATACTGGGATAATAGAATTAATCTATAAATTGACCCATTCCGGGTACGTATCGTTCTATCATAAATATGAAATATCCAAAATGGATGTAATTCACTCCAGAATGGATGCGATTCTGGTTGTGCGTGTATTTAAGTAATGGTCTATTCCCTGTGCGACTCGACTTGGAGTCGGGGGGTATCATGAAGAAAAACGGTCTACGCCAGGGCTCGCGCTGATGCGCGAGCCGGATGCCGGCTTGATAGCATTTGCGACGCTGCTTGCGGTTCACCGCATAGCGGTGGACCCCGATCAACTGCGCCACGAGCTTGGCCATCACGACGACGTTACGCCCGAGGAGTTGCTGCGGCTCGCCAAGCGCCAGGAGGGCGTCAGGGCGCGCGTCGTCAAGGCCGATTGGGCCAGGCTGTCGCGCCTGCCTCTGCCGGCGCTTGCCGACGGCCCCGAAGGATGGTTCCTGCTCGGCCGCGTCTCGGGCGATGAGGTTCTGATCCAGCGCCCGGGCGAAACGCCCTCCAAGCTCTCCCGCGCGCAGCTGGAGGCGGTCTGGTCCGGGACGATCATCCTCGTCACCACGCGCGAGGGCATCGCGGGGGCGATCGGCAAGTTCGACGTGCGCTGGTTCATCCCGCAGATCGTGCGCTATCGCCGCCTGATCGGCGAGGTGCTGCTGATCACTTTGGCGCTCAACCTGCTCGGGCTCGCCTCGCCTTTGTTCTTCCAGAACATCATCGACAAGGTCCTGGTCCACAACACTTTGTCGACGCTGCAGGTTTTGGCGGCCGGGTTCGTCGCGGTGTCGGTCTGGGAGGTCCTGTTCGGCTGGCTCCGCACGCGCCTCTATTCGGAGACCAGCCAGAAGATCGACGTCGAGCTTGGCGCGCGGCTGTTCCGCCATTTGATGGGCCTGCCGCTCGCCTATTTCGAGTCGCGGCGCGTCGGTGACACCGTCACGCGCGTCCGCCAGCTCGAGAATATCCGCGAATTCCTCACCAACGCCTCGCTCAGCGTGCTGGTCGATCCCGCCTTCACGATCGTCTTCCTGGTCGCGATGTGGATCTATTCGCCGTCTTTGTTCTGGATCGTTGCGGCCAGCATCCTTGGTTATGCGATCGTCTCGCTGTTCGTCACCCGGCCGCTGCGCGCACGGTTGGATGAGAAGTTCGAGCGCGGCGCCGCCAACAACAGCCTGCTGGTCGAAAGTGTGTCGGGCATGCAGACGGTCAAGGCGGCGGCGGTTGAGCCGCAGTGGCAGGATAGGTGGGAACGGCAGCTCGCCGGCTATTGCGCCGCCAGCCAGAAGGTCATCAACCTCGGCAACAGCGGCAGCCAGGCCGTCCAGCTCATTTCCAAGTTGAGCCTGGCGGCGATCCTCTATTTCGGGGCCAAGGAGGTGATCGCCGGCAACCTCACCGTCGGCGGCCTCGTCGCCTTCAACATGTTCGCGCAGCGCGTTTCGAGCCCGGTGATCCGCATGGCGCAGCTGTGGCAGGATTTTCAGCAGGTGCGCATCTCGATCGAGCGATTGGGCGACGTGCTCAACACGCCGGTTGAGCCCGGCGCCGGCAGCCGCGCCGCGCTGCCCGCGCTCAACGGCGCGGTCCGCTTCGACGGCGTCAAGTTCCGCTACGGGCTCGAAGGACCGTGGACGGTCGACGACATCAGCATGGATATCGCGCCGGGCACCTCGCTCGGCATCGTCGGCAGCTCGGGCTCGGGCAAGTCGACGCTGACCAAATTGCTGCAGCGGCTCTACACGCCGGCGGCGGGCCGCATCTTCGTCGACGGCGTCGATATCGGCCAGATCGATCCGGCCTGGCTGCGGCGCCAGATCGGCGTCGTGCTCCAGGAAAACCTTCTGTTCGGCCGCTCGATCCGCGACAATATCGCGCTCGCCAATCCGGCCATGCCGCTTGACTATGTGATGGCCGCCGCTCAGCTCGCGGGCGCGCACGAATTCATCCTCGGTCTGCCGCAAGGCTACGACACGATGATCGAGGAGCGCGGCGTCAACCTGTCGGGCGGCCAGCGCCAGCGCATCGCCATCGCCCGCGCGCTCGTCACGCAGCCGCGCATCCTGATCTTCGACGAGGCGACCTCGGCGCTCGATGCCGAGAGCGAGGAAATCATCCAGAAGAACCTCAAGGCGATGAGCAAGGGGCGAACCGTGCTGATCATCGCCCACCGCCTTTCCGCGATCCGCCAGTGCAGCCGCATCGTCACGCTCGAAAAGGGCCGGATCGTCGAGAGCGGCACGCATGAGGAGCTGCTCGAAAGCGGCGGCCGCTATGCCGATCTGCACCGGCGCCAGATGGGCCTGGCGACCGAGGGGTTGGCGGCATGAACGCGATCAGCCGCCATTGGGACATCGTCCGCTCGGCGCTGGAGGAGGAGAGGGCGCGGGCAAAGGCATTGGCTAAGGTCGAGGAGACCGCCTTCCTCCCTGCCGCGCTGGAGATCATCGAGCGGCCGGTGTCGCCGACCGGGCGCTGGACCGCGCGGGCGCTGCTCCTCCTCCTAGTCCTCACCATCCTGTGGCTCACCCTGGGCAAGATCGACGTCGTCGCTTCGGCGCCGGGCCGCCTCATCCCCGCCGAAAACGTCAAGCTCGTTCAGCCGGCCGGCCCCGGGGTGGTGCGGGCCATCCTGGTCCATGACGGCCAGAAGGTCCGCAAGGGCCAGGCGCTCGTCGAGCTCGATCCGACCGTGTCGACCGCCGAGGTGCAGCAGGCGCGCAAGGCGCTCGAAAGCGCCGCGCTCGATCTCGCCCGAGCGCGCGCGATCCTGTCGGGGCTTGACGGCAAGGGCCTGGTGTTCATCGCCCCGGAAGGAACGCCGGTCGACATCGCCGCGACCCAGCGAGCGCTCGCCGCCTCGCAGCTCGCGCAGATAGAGGCGAGCGCCGCCGGCCATTCCAACGACCGGCGTGCGGCAGAGGCGGCGCGCGGCGAAGCGCTGCTGACCGCCGCCAAGCTGACCGAGACCCTGCCCTTGCTCGACGAGCAGATCGACGCGAACGAGAAGATGCTCGCCAAAGGCTATGTCGCCAAATTGAAGGTGATCGAGATGCGCCGCCAGCGCATGGCGACGGCGCGCGACCGCGACATTGCGCTGCAGACCGCGCGTCGCGCCGAAGCGCAGCTTGCCGGGGCCGGGAGCGGCGAGGCGGAAGGCCGGGCGGGGGCGCGCGCCCAGATCCTCTCCGATCTCGCGAAGGCCGAAGCCGACGCCAAATTGAAGCGCGAGGAATTGGTCAAGGCCAGCCAGCGCTCGACACTGCAGCGCCTGGTCGCGCCGGTCGACGGCACCGTCGCCCAGCTCGCCGTGCACACGATCGGCGGCGTGGTCGAGGCGACCAAGCCGATCATGGTGATCGTCCCGACCGGCGGTTCCCTGGTGGTGGAGGCCAAATTGCTCAACCGCGATGCCGGCTTCGTCGCCGTCGGCCAGGAAGCGGCGGTCAAGCTCGAGGCCTTCCCCTTCACACGCTACGGCACCGTGCCCGGACGGATCGAAAGCGTCAGTTCGGATGCCATCGAGGATGAGAAACTGGGCCTGGTCTACACCGCCCGGGTTCGCCTTGAACGCGACACGATCAACCGCGGCGACAGCATCGTGCAGCTTACTCCGGGCCTTGCCGCCACTGCCGACGCTAAGACCGGAAAGCGCAGCATCATAAGTTATCTCATAAGCCCGATCAAACGAGCGAGGCTTGAGGCCGGAAGGGAACGGTGATGAACGAAAAGCAGGATACAATATCGAGCAGAATGAGTTACAAGACTCCAGCCATTCTAGCTCTTGCCATTCTCATATTATTTTTCCCTTATTTGCTCGCATCTTCCAGCACGACTAGCATATGCTTTCGAAAGGGCGGGATATCAACCGGACCAGACAAGATAGAAAGCGTCATCGGCCAATTGGAACGCTATCTCTCCCACCCCCCCCTTCAAGCCCGGATTCCTGGGTGCTGCAGTGTCGACAGAGGTGGAGGCGACTTTGAGCCTCTAACGCTTGAAGATTTCATCACTCTAGGAAAAACGCATTATGTCCACGTTAACACGTCGCTTTTTCCGGATTATCGTCGCGCTTTTTTGGACGTGAATCGGAATAGCATCTTCGTAACAGTTGATGGATGCGGAAATATAACCAGAAAAGGAAGATAACATGACTGTAGTCGATGCCGCCTACGTAGTAAACTGGTACCTCTATGGCCAGGGTGAAATTCCCGAGGATCTTACCAACCAAGATCTGATCAGGACACCTCAAGCCACATCTACGCCTATTACGAGTTTTGAGGTTGATGAAGCCTCGTATATGGAAAGCATAGGGCGATTCGCAATTCCTGGAAACTTTCCGCTTGTCCAAGCATTCTTCTCAATAATGACAAGTATACCCGTTAAGTATGACCAGAACAACAATGTAACGTATTATACAAAGAGCGAGATTGCCAGTATCGTAGGAATGAGCTCGTACGGATTAGAGTTTCAACAATATAACTACGAAGACGGGATCGACGATGTCGCAGAAAGAACGCTCGTTTGGAATACGACAGCCTTTAAAATATCGGACGATGCAAAATTCTGGGTATACGGAAATGGACAAAGAGAGATAACAGATTTGTCAATTAAGCCTATAGGAAACGAAAACTTCGACTTCACGACCGACGACTTTGTGACAGTTTTAGCTAATTTTTTTGGTCTATCAGACAGAATGGACCCGAGTGGGATCGGTAGAACGGTAGGAATGGAATTTGTCGGTGACGGATTGAGTTCCGTAACTTATGACATAGACGATTTCAATGCCAACTTATCCACTATCAACGGATGGACGGTGCATGAAACGCTAACCCCTAGCGTAGTGGGTAAGATAGGTGACCTGCTTGACCAGCTTCATGAAGCCGGGGTAATTTCTCCCTTGGACGAAAACGGCCGACCGATCGTATACGGTACGACCGGCGCAGACTCGGTATCACCCATAAATGCAGACACATATTATTATGCAGATCAGACGGCCCACGGCATAGTAATAGTGGGAGGTTCCGGTATAGACGATATTGTCGGCACCGACCATTCTGACCGCCTAATCGGGGGAGACTCAGGCGACACATTCACGGCGACGCTCGGCGACGACGAGATTATCGGTGGAAAAAGTTGGGATGATACAATTGTCGATGGAGAGGACGTAGTCGAATACTCGGATATAGACGGTCGGATCAGAATCAAATTTTTTGACGGGGCGGTCGACGTCAAGGTAGCTGAAAACTTTCAGACTCTGACTTCAATTGAGAAAATTATTGCCACATCTGGACGGGACATTTTAGCGATCCATAACGGGATTCCGGAAGATACGGTACTCACCGTCGATGCAAATGGCGGGCAATCGGGTAAAGCGGATATAATCCGTTTGGAGGCGGAGAGTAGCAAATTTGAAGTAAATATCGGAAATGATGGAACGGGATACATCCTGGACAATGATACTGGTGGATCTATCAACTTGATAAACTTTAATACGACGATATTTGGGTCGGCTTTCGACGATGTGATCATCGATGGCAGCTATGACCGAAAGGAGATAAGCGGCGGAGGCGGCGACGATACAATTTCGGTATTTCTGGCGGATGCAATCTTGGATGGCGGTAGCGGAGAGGACACGCTGAACGGTGGCTATGGAAACGACATCATCCGGGGAGGTGAGGGCGTCGACCATCTCGACGGAGGAGCTGGCAGCGACTTCCTGATTGCCGACACCGCTGGCGACATTGTGGAAGGGGGAGAGGGCTCGGATCGGCTGAAGGCGACGTCTCCGTTTGCAACTCTCATTGGCGGTGGCGGAGACGATGTCATCGACGCGCGACAGACTCAAGCGGGCGGCGGGGTAACATTGAATTTCGGAGTTGGGGATGGACACGATGTGATTCTCGGAAACGGAATCGATAATCCCGCCCCGGAGTGGAATGACCTTACCGGTGGGGGGATTTACCATTCGTCTCTTGGAATTAGCGAGCTCTTCATCGACGCACCAATTGACGATATAAAAATTGTATGGGACGCCCAGACCACTGATCTCGTGCAGGGTGCGCCGAAGGCCGGCGGCGGGTATTTCTATGATCTTGCGGCTCTGGGTGATCTCGCCATAGTCATTAAGTCGACTGGAGAATCGATTTACCTAAGCAACGTTGCCGCGCATGTCCATACCGATACGCCGCAGCAACTCGACTCCATCTACGCGGCTCCTCCCGTGTTCGATTGGACCCTGCCTTTGATCCACTTTAACGATGCAGACTTTCATGGCGGCGAGGGCTTTCCGGCTGTTGACTTCGAGATCGGCAGCGTCGCGCAATATGCGGGTGCGCTGGATGCATATTCGGATGGAATCGCTTCTTCGGATCCGCCTCCCGATCAGGAGACCGAGGGTGATGACGATATTCTGGGAGGCAGGGGCGACGACGAGCTGTCCGGCGGCGCAGGAAACGATTGGTTCGGTTCGTCCGGCGGCAATGACGCGATCAACGGCGGGGACGGTGAAGATACCCTCTCTCTATTCGGAGACATCGGTTCGTTCAATTTCACAGCAGGCGCCGGGGATACAGTAACTGTGGAGGATGTTGCCGGCATGGAAGGCACCATTACAACATCTTCGGTAGAGAAATTCTATTTCGGATCGGATACGGAGGCTTATACCTACAACGATCTATTCCTGTCCCAGGGAACGAACGGCAACGATATCCTGAACGGTGGTGATCATGCCAACGAGCTATTTGGCTTGGCGGGTGACGATGAACTGAACGGCAACGGAGGAGATGATCTGCTCGATGGAGGAGCGGGCGGCGACATTATGAGCGGCGGCTCAGGGGACGATACCTTCGTGGTCGACGATGAGGGCGATGACGTCGTCGAAAATCTTTCGGAAGGTCACGATCGGGTCCAAACCTCGTTGGACGATTATGTCCTTGCAGCCAATGTTGAGGATCTTTCCGGCACCAATAGTGCTGGACAGGCGCTGACCGGCAACGATCTGAACAATGTCATAGTCGGCGGCGACGGAACGGATGTCCTGTCGGGGCACGGAGGTGACGATACCCTGTCCGGGGGCGTTG
>DATFHP010000103.1:0-14362 GCA_035248285.1 Allosphingosinicella sp.
CCGCCACGCTCGAGACGCTGACGGCCGCCGCTTTCGGCCAGCGCCGCAAGATGTTGCGCGGCAGCCTTCAGAGCTTTCCAGCGGCGTTGGAAGCACTCCGGACGACCGGCATCGATCCGACGCGGCGCGCCGAGACCTTGAGCATCGACGAGTTCGTGGCGCTGGCACGCGCGATAGATCCGGACGAAAAGCCACAGAGTAGATTCGATTGAAATGAAGCCACCGTTCGGGCCGAGCCCAGTCGAAGCCCTTTGCTTTCGCGCTTTTAGCAAGAGAAAAGTAAGCCCTTCGACAGGCTCAGGGCGAACGGGTTGGATGATTCAATCCAACTGAGGCCGACGCTAGGGCACGATGCTTTAATTCTCGCTCTTGGGCGGCACGGCCTCCGGCGCTCGCGCGGTGACGATCGGCGGCGGCGGCCCCTTGGCAATGACCGCCGCGAGCGTCGTCGCCTGCGGGCACGATCCCTTGCACAGACCCTTGATACGCTCGAGATTCTGCTTGGCGCGCTCGACGGCGCCGCGTTCGACCAGCGCCTCGCCCTGGCCCGACAGTGCGTTGAGATCATTGGGTTCGAGCGCCAGCGCTTCGGAGTAGAGCTTGACCGCCTTGCCGGGCAGCTTTTGGGCCAGCGCGACGCGGGCCAGGCCGACATAGGCGCCCCGATTGCGCGGATCGACGGCGAGCGCGCTTTCAAGCAGGTCGATCGCTTCGCTGTACCGGCCGCCGACGGTGAGCGCCTGGGCCTGCTGGGTGAGCGCGATCGAGCGAGGATCGATCTGATCGTCCGGTCGCTGGCCGTAACCCGCGCTGGCGACGATGGCCAGGGCGAAGGCGGCGGAAAGAGCAATCGGAAAAACGCGCATCAAAGTCTCCATAATCCCATCTTGCACCGGGGCTTAGCGCGGGGAGCTTAACACGGCGCCTGCCAGCGCGCGATGAAAAAGCCGTCGGTGTGGTCATGCCCCGGAGTCAACAATCGTCCCAAGCCGCACGCCCGTCCACCCTCAATAGGCGGATCTTCCGGTATGAAGGATGAACGGCGGGCCGCGAACGCTTCGGCCTGAGCGCGGCCTTCGACCGCAAGCAGCGAGCACACCGCATAGATGACGCGCCCGCCAGGGCGAACGAGTTGTGCAGCAATATCAATAAGATGTGACTGCACGGCGACAATCTGTCGCAAGCGTTCCGGCTTGAGCCGCCAGCGTGTTTCGGGATTGCGGCGCCAGGTGCCGCTGCCCGAACAGGGTGCATCGACGAGGACCACGTCGGCCTTGCCTTCAAGGTCGGCCAGCGCCTTGAGCTCCTGGCGCGGATTGACCAGCCGGCATTCGATGGCGGTAGCGCCGGCGCGTTGAGCCCGCGGCGCGATCCGGGACAGACGCCCGCGATCGGTGTCGCTGGCGACGAGGCGGCCGCGGTTCGCCATATCGGCGGCGAAGGCAAGGGTCTTGCCCCCCGCCCCCGCGCACAGGTCCACCGCCACCATGTCCGGCGCGACGCCGCACGCGAGCCCGATCAGCTGACTGCCTTCGTCCTGCACCTCGACGAGGCCGGACTGCCACGCCGGATGGGCATCGAGGGCGAAACCGTCCGGAAGGCGCAAGCCGATCGGCGACCAGGGCGTCGGTTCGGCTTCGGGAATGGCTTCGGCCGCGGCGGCCCGGTCGCCCTTGAGCCGGTTGACCCGCACGTCGAGAGGGGCACGATCGAGCAGCGCATCGCGTTCGTCCGCGCCGACCAACGGGTCGAGTTCCGGCAGCAGCCAGGCAGGCACGGTCGCGGCCTCCGCCACCGGTTCGTTCGGCAAGGGCGGCGCGGGCGCGCGCACCGTCCAGTCGAACAGCTTCAGGAGTTCCGGATCGTCCTGTCCCAGCCCAATCATCGCCGCGCGGCCGCTGACCGGCGGCTCGCCCGAGCGGCGGATGACGCGGTAGACCAGCTCGCGAATGGCGCGGCGATCACCCGAACCGGCATAGCGCCGGCGCTTGAAGAAATCCTGCACGATGGTGTCGGCGGCCGGACCGGCGTCGCGCGCGGCGACGATGATCTCGTCCAGCAATTCGATTGCCGCCTGTACGCGTGCCGATGCTTTCATCGAATAGTCCCGACGTTCACCAAACTCGTTCAGCGCGTTGGATAGTTGGGCGCTTCGCGGGTGATCGCGACGTCATGCACATGGCCTTCCTGCAATCCCGCATTGGTGATGCGAATGAATTGCGCCCGTTTCTGCAGCTCGGCGATGGTCGCAGCGCCGGTATAGCCCATCGCCGCCTTCACGCCGCCCACGAGCTGATGGATCACGTCCTTGGCGGGCCCCTTATAGGGCACCTGCCCTTCGATTCCCTCGGGAACGAGCTTCAACTGGTCCCTGATATCCTGCTGGAAATAACGATCGGCCGATCCCCGCGCCATCGCGCCCACCGATCCCATGCCGCGATAGCTTTTATAGGAGCGTCCCTGGTAGAGGAAGGTCTCGCCAGGCGCTTCGGCGGTGCCGGCGAGCAGCGACCCGATCATCACCGTCGACGCACCGGCGGCAAGCGCCTTGGCGATGTCGCCGCTGGTCCGGACGCCGCCGTCGGCGATGATCGGGACATCGTGCTTCGCCCCCTCCTCCGCGGCGTCCATCACCGCCGTGAGCTGGGGCACGCCGACGCCGGCGACCACGCGCGTCGTGCAGATCGAGCCCGGCCCGATGCCGACCTTGACCGCGTCGGCGCCGGCATCGATCAGCGCACGGGTGGCTGCGGCGGTCGCGACGTTGCCGGCGACGATCTGGACGGCGTTCGACAGTTTCTTGATCCGCGCGACCGCCGCGGCGACGTCGACGTTATGGCCGTGGGCGGTATCGATCACGATCAGATCGCATTCCGCGTCGATCAGCGCTTCGCTGCGCTCGAACCCCTTGTCGCCGACCGTGGTGGCCGCGGCGACGCGCAAGCGCCCCGAACCGTCTTTGGTGGCATCGGGATAGGTGACCGCTTTCTCGATATCCTTGACGGTGATCAGGCCGATGCAGCGCCGATTCTCGTCGACCACCAGCAGCTTCTCGATCCGCCGCTGATGCAAATGGCGGCGCGCCTCCTCTTCGGTCACGCCCGGACCGACGGTGACCAGATTGTCCTTGGTCATCAGCTCGGACACCGGCTGATGCGGGTTGCCGGCGAAGCGCACGTCGCGGTGAGTGAGGATGCCCACCAGCCGGCCATCCGCCTCCGTCACGGGTATGCCCGAAATCTTGTGTCGCGCCATCAGGTCGAGCGCGTCGGCGAGCGTCTGGTCCGGACTCATGGTGATCGGATTGACGACCATGCCGCTCTCGAACCGCTTGACCGCGCGCACGGCCGAAGCTTGCGCCTCGATGTCGAGATTGCGGTGCAGGACGCCGAGCCCGCCCATCTGCGCCATCACGATCGCCATGTCGGCCTCGGTCACCGTGTCCATCGCCGACGAGAGAATCGGAATGTTGAGCGCAATCTCCCGGGTCACGCGGGTGCGCGTGTCGGCCTGGCTCGGCACCACGCTCGACGCCGCCGGCTTGAGGAGCACGTCGTCGAAGGTGAGGCCAAGGCTTATTTCCATTGCACTGCTCGCTGACGGGAGTCGGTGCCGTTCTATAGGAAGCGATCGTTACCGGCGCTAGGGCCAGGGATCGAGGCGCCTCCACGCGCCTCGCGAAGCGCGGCAGCCGTCTCTTCGCCTCTGAATTAAAGCCTTGCTTTAGAAAGAATGTTTTCCGCCTCGGCGACGTGCATCGCCTCTATCATCCGGCCTTCGAAGCGCTCGGCGCCGCCTTTGGCGGCCGCGATCAGCCGGCGCGCGGCCGCAATATCCTCGTCGCTGGGCGAGAAGATGCGATTGGCGGTGTCGATCTGGCGCGGATGGATCAGCGACTTGCCGTCGAAGCCGAAGGCGCGGCCTTCGCGGCATTCCGCGGCGAGGCCTTCGTCGTCCTCGAGCCGATTATAGACGCCGTCGAACGCGGCGATGCCGACCGCGCGGGCGGCGAGCACCATCCGTTGCAGGCTGTGCGTAAGCCCGGCGCGGCCGGCCGACGACGGAATCCCAAGCGCGGCGGCCAGATCGTTCGTGCCGGCGATCAGGCCCGCGCTGACCCTGGCAATCTCGAGCACCGAGAGCAGGCCTTGCGGCGTCTCGACCATTGCCAGCACCGGCTTGCCGCCCGCATCGGCGACGCGTTCGATCTGGCCGGCGTGCTCGACCTTGGGAAGCACGACATAGTCCGCGGCGCATCGCGCCGCCGCAACGAGATCCTCCCGGTGCCAGCGTTCGTCGGCGTTGATGCGCAGCGCCGTCACGCACGCGCCGAAACCCCGATCGAGCGCCGCGACGGCCGATTCCCGGGCAAGCGCCTTGTCGTCATCCTTCACCGAATCCTCGCAATCGAGGATCAGCAAATCGGCGCCAAGCGTCCGCGCCTTTTCGGCCGCACGCGCATTCGAGGCAGGGAAATAGAGCAATGAGCGGCAGGTGCGCAGGCGGGAGGGCATAGGCTGTCCGATTCCGGGGCTGTCCGATTCTGCTTGGAAGGCAAGCTCCTTGCCACCATGATATCGGAAAGCAAGCGCTAGAGGAGTAGAGCGATGCTCATCGGCATATTGTTCGTGGTGGCGCTGGCGATCTTCTATCTCGCGACGAGCATGAAGACCGTCCGCCAGGGCTATCATTACACGATCGAGCATTTCGGCCGCTTCACCACGGTCGCCCGGCCCGGCCTCAATTTCTACCCCGCCTTCTTTTATCGCGTCGGCCGCAAGGTCAACATGATGGAGCAGGTGCTCGACATCCCCGGCCAGGAGATCATCACCAAGGACAATGCGATGGTCGCGGTCGACGGCGTCGTCTTCTTCCAGGTGCTCGACGCCGCCAAGGCGGCCTATGAGGTGTCCGACCTCTATCTGGCCATCCTGCAGCTCTCGACCACCAACCTGCGGACCGTGATGGGCTCGATGGACCTCGACGAGACATTGTCGAAGCGCGACGAGATCAACGCGCGGCTACTGACGGTCGTCGATCAGGCCACCGAAAGCTGGGGCGTCAAGATCACCCGCGTCGAGGTCAAGGACATCCGCCCGCCCGCAGACATCGTCAACGCCATGGGGCGGCAAATGAAGGCGGAGCGCGAGAAGCGCGCCGTCATCCTGGAGGCCGAGGGAAGCCGCGCGTCGGAGATCCTTCGCGCCGAGGGCCAGAAGCAGGCGCAGATCCTGGCCGCCGAAGGGCTTCGCGAGGCAGCCTTCCGCCAAGCCGAAGGGCGCGAACGCGCCGCCCAGGCAGAGGCCAAGGCGACGCAGCTGGTTTCCGATGCGATCGCCGGCGGCAACACGCAGGCCATCAACTATTTCGTCGCCCAGAAATATGTCGAGGCCGTCAGCCAGTTCGCCACCTCGCCCAACAGCAAGACGATCCTGTTCCCGGTCGAGGCGACGCAGCTGATCGGCACGTTGGGCGGAATCGGCGAGCTGGCCCGTGAGGCGCTTGGCCGGACTTCGGAAAGTCCACCGCCGCCACGCCGCAGCGTCCCCGCCACTGGCGAGCCCAATCGATGAGCGGGATCGAGCCGCACTGGCTCTGGCTGATCGTCGGGGCCCTGCTCGCGATCGCCGAGCTGATGGTGCCGGGCGTGTTCCTGATCTGGCTTGCCGCGGCCGCCGCGCTCACCGGTCTCGCGACCCTGTTGTTCGGGGTCGGCGCGCCGTTCCAGTTCCTGCTCTTCTGCCTGTTCTCGCTCGCTTCGGTCTATTTCGGCCGGCGCTGGTACAGCGCCAATCCGGTCGAAAGCAGCGATCCCCTGCTCAACGACCGGGCCGCGCGGCTTGTCGGCGAGACGGTCGTCGTCGTCGGCGCCATCGAGAACGGCCGTGGCCGTGTCGCCGTCGGCGACAGCGTGTGGCCGGCGCGCGGCGCCGATGCCGCAGTCGGAGCGCGCGTCAAGGTCGTCGGAGCGGACGGCACCTGCCTGCGCGTCGAGCCGCTGCCGATCGCGCCTCCGGAAGGCGAGCCGGGTCTAACCGGTCAAAAGGGATAAAACGACAGCACGGCCGCGCACACGACGACCGCCCATGTCAGGCCGATCATGCGCATCGGCCACGGCGCATGCCGCGTTTCCATGAAATGCTCGATGATGAGCACGGCCTTCGTAAATCCGACGATGAGAATGATCGCACCCGCGCCGCGCGCGGTGAAATGCACACGACCCTCGCCCACCAAGAAGGAAAACACCGTCGCCCCAGCCAGGACGAAGAAGACCAATGTGCTCCAGCCGACGAAAACCGCCGTCAAGGAACGAGGTACAGGAGCGGGAACAGAATGATCCATAGCAGATCCACCATATGCCAAAAGGTTGCGCCGGTTTCGAAGACGCGGATATCGCCCGCATCATAAGATGGCTTGCGCGCACGCCAGGTCAGATAGCCCAGTCCAGCGATACCGAGCACGACGTGGAAGCCGTGAAGCCCCGTCAGAACGAAATAGTACATGAAGAAGTCGTTGGTCATCATCGTGATGCCGTGATCGAATTTATCGCTATATTCGAGCCCCTTCGAGACCAGGAAGCCGAGGCCGCACATAAGGGCGGCGGCAAACATGCCCATGCTCAGCCTCGCGAAGCCGGCACGCGCGCCGCGAACGGCTATGACGACAAACCAGGAGCTCGTCAGCAGCAGGAATGTATTCGCCAAGCCGAAGCCCTGGTTCAGGTGCCTTTGCGAGAGATGGAACAAGGCAGGGTCGACCGACCGGTAAAAAGAATAGACCAGAAACATGGCTGAAAAGACGAGCACATCGCCGGTCACGAACAACCAGATGCCCAAGTCGCCTGGGATGCGGGAAGAGCGCCGACGCGGCACGGTCTGCGCCGCGTCGGATGTCGTCGAATGCATATCCACCGAACCGTCCTATAGCGTCACTATGGGCCGCGCTTATGCGGGGTAGTCGTCGCGGCGAAATGCCCTGAGCAGAAGCACCACCATGGTCAGCAGATAAGCCCAACCCAATGGCAGGGGGATCCAGAAGGCGATCAGCCCATTCCAGGCGAATGGCCCGGTCTTGAAGAACAGGATGAGGAACGCCGCCGCCCCGGTCAGGATCACCCAAAGGGTCAGCCATCCGAACCAGCGCGGGAACAACGGTCTCGGCTGCCGGTCACGCAGCACGCCGATCGCTACGGCGACATTCTGCGCGATGAAGGGCGTGAACGGCAGCATGAAGGAAATCCAGCCCAGATCGTTCAGCAATTGTATCAGGGCTGGGTCGCGATCGGGCCGGAAGGCAGCTGCCCCCCACATGAAGAACGGTATCACCATCCCGCAGGTGGCCAATGGACCGCCTGCGGCAACCTGTATGACGGAGACCAAGGCCGGTTCGCCATTGGCCCGTTCGATCCGTCGCAGCTGGGCGTAAAGGACGCCGACTACGGTGTACCACGGGACCGTCCCCAGCAGACATATCAGCACCCCGACACGGATGGAATTGGTGTGCGCGGCATAATGGGCGGCGATCTCAGCGGCCGAAGCGCTGGGCCAGTGCGGCGGGATGAACTTCCCGAAAACGAACAGACCCAACGGCATGGCCACGCCCATCACGGTGAGCGCCACCAAGAGACTCGTGCGTTGCAGGTTGGTATGAATGACACCCTCCCCCTGTTTATGCGCAACCCGCCCCTTCGACGTGGCTGCAGTCGTCACCATCAAACCGATAACAACAATTCAACTCATTGATAATTCACGAGACGCGAGCGAGTAACCATAGCAGAATGGGATAAAACTATCGGGCAAGCCTTGTCCCCTTCAGCTAATTATCCCGTGACGCCCTTGATCCGAGCGGGCCTGATGCATGCCCACCGAACCGTCCCCATACCGCGTCACTATGGGCGGCACTCATGCGGGGTAGTCGTCGCGGCGAAATGCCTTGAGCAGAAGGACCACCATGGTCAGCGTATAGGCCCAGAACAGCGGCAGCGGGATCCAGAAGGCGATCAGCCCATTCCAGGCGAACGGCCCGGTCTTGAAGAACAGGATGAGGAAGGCCGCCACCCCGGTCAGGATCACCCAAAGGGTCAGCCATCCGAACCAGCGCGGGAACAACGGTTTCGGCTGCCGGTCACGCAGCACGCCGATCGCTATGGCGACATTCTGCGCGATGAACGGCGTGAACGGCAGCGTAAAGGAAATCCAGCCCAGATCGTTCAGCAATTGTATCAGGGCTGGGTCGCGATCGGGCCGGAAGGCGGCTGCCCCCCACATGAAAAACGGTATCACCATCCCGCAGGTGGCGAATGGAGCGCCTGAGGCGACCTGTATGATGGAGACGAAGGCCGGTTCGCCATTGGCCCGTTCGATGCGTCGCAGCTGGGCGTAAAGGACGCCGACTATGGTGTACCACGGGACCGTTCCCAGCAGGCATATCAGCACCCCGAGGCGGATGGAGTTGGTGTGTGCGGCATAATGGGCGGCGATCTGAGCGGCCGAAGCGCTGGGCAAATGCGGCGGGATGAACTTCCCGAAAACGAAAAGACCCAATGGCATGGCCACGCCGAAAACGACGAACGCCACCAAGAGGCTCGCGCGTTGCAGGCTGGTATGAATGACTCCCTCCCCCTTTTATGCGCAACCCGCTCGTCGAGACGGTTGCCGTCGTCGATCATCAGGTCGATGACAATCAATCGATTGATGACAATTCACGAGGCTTAGGAGAGTAGCCATAGCTGGCCACGATAAAATTGCCCGGTGGACCTTGTCCCGGCCAGATAATTGCAGCTATTCTGCGGCGCTTTTGGCGCGGGGATCCGGTCCATGCTCGCCGTTCGAGCGCCTCCGGGACGATCGGTTGCGGCCTTGGCCGCCATTCGATAAGGAAGCCGCCGTCCATGTCGATTACGATCGCCCTCGTCGACGACGACCGGAATATCCTGACATCGGTCTCGATCGCGCTTCAGGCCGAGGGCTTCCTCACCCGCGTCTATTCGGACGGCGAAAGCGCGTTGAAGGCGATCGTCGACAATCCGCCGGACCTTGCGGTGCTGGACGTCAAGATGCCGGGGATGGACGGGATGGAGCTGCTCAGGCGCCTGCGCGAAAAGAGCATGGTGCCGGTGATCTTCCTCACCTCCAAGGACGATGAGCTGGATGAGGCGCTGGGCCTTGCGATGGGGGCGGACGATTATATCGCCAAGCCCTTCTCGCAGCGGCTGCTGATCGCCCGCATCCGGGCCGTCCTGCGCCGCGCGGAAATGCGCGCCACCCCCACCTCCAAGAGCGAGGAAGAAGCGGCCCAAATCACCCGCGGCCGACTGTCGATGGATCCCGCCCGGCACCGCGTCAGCTGGAGCGGCCGCGACGTCACGCTCACCGTCACGGAGTTCATGATCCTCGAAGCGCTCGCGCAACGCCCCGGCGTCGTCAAATCGCGCAACCAGCTGATGGACGTCGCCTATCAGGACGACGTCTATGTCGACGACCGCACGATCGACAGCCACATCAAGCGCCTCAGGCGCAAGTTCCGGGCCGTCGACGGCGAGTTCAAGGCCATCGATACGCTCTATGGCGTCGGATATCGATTTGCCGAGGAATAACGATCGCGAGCTGGCGCTCCGCTGGTCGAACCGGTGGACGCTGACCCACCGCATATTGGCGGTCAACATCTTCGCGCTCGCGATCGTCGCGGGCAGCCTCTTCTACCTCGACAGCTTCCGCACCCGGTTGACGACGGCACGGCTGATCGAATCGCGGACGCAGGCGATCATGGCCGGAGAATCATTGTCGGCCGCACCCCGCGCGCAATGGCCCGCGCTGCTGCGCCGGATCGGCGAAGCGTCCGATACGCGCCTGCGGGTGTACGGCGACAACGGCACCAGGCAGATCGACAGCTGGGAGGGCGGGCAGCCCACCTATGGGCTTCGCGATCCCGAGGTCGAGCCGTGGCCCAAGCACATCGCCAGGATGCTCGACAACGCGCTGGACGCCATAGTGGGGGCCAAGCAGCCGCCGCCCTATGTCGAAGCCGCGGCCGATACACTCGACAGCTGGCCGGAGGCGCGCAGGGCGATCGCCATCCGAGGCGCGACGACGGCGCTGCGCCGCGCGCCCGAGGGAACGGCCTTCGTCTCGGCCGCGGCGGCCATCCCGCAAGCCGATTCGGTGCTGCTGCTGACCTCCAACGCGCGCGATATCCGCAGGGTGGTGCGAAGCGAGCGATTGACCCTGGGGTTCGTGCTGCTCACCACCTTGATACTCTCGATTTTCCTGTCGGTATTCCTGGCGCGGACGATCGCCCGGCCGCTGCGCCGGCTCGCGCGCGCCGCCCATCGGGTGCGGCTGGGCCGGGCGCGCGAGGTCACGGTGCCGCTCCTCCCCTCGCGCCGCGACGAGATCGGCCTGCTGGCGCGCGCGCTCCACGACATGACCCAGTCCCTACGCTATCGCATCGACGCGACCGAGGCCTTCGCGGCCGATGTCACGCACGAACTCAAGAATCCCCTCGCCTCGCTCCGATCGGCGGTCGACAGCCTCGAGCGCGTCGAGGATCCGGCGTTGCGCGCGCAGCTGCTCGACGTCGTCCGGCATGACGTGCGGCGGCTCGATCGCCTGATCAGCGACATAGCCGAGGTGTCGCGGCTCGACGCCGAGCTGACCCGCGCCCGTTTCGAGCCGATCGACGTCGGCAAGATGATCGAAGCCCTGCTCCCGCTTTGGGAGCCGCGCGCGGCGGAACGCAATGTCCGCATCGCCTTTGCCCGACCGCGCGTCGGTTCGGCGATCGTGACAGGCGAGGAATCGCGCCTCGTCCGGGCGATCGACAATATCGTCGACAATGCGATCTCCTTCTCGCCGCCCGCAGGCCTGGTCGAGGTGGCGGCGGTCGGGATCGACGGCGAGGTGATCATCAGCGTCGAGGACGAAGGTCCCGGCGTCCCCGAGAAGGTCCGTGAGGCGATCTTTAACCGCTTCCATAGCATGAGACCGAGCGGCGAGACGTTCGGACGGCATTCCGGACTCGGCCTTGCGATTGCGAAAGCGACGGTGGAGGGGCACGATGGGCGGATATCGGTCGAGGATCGTCACGACGGGCAAAACGGCGCCCGCTTCGTCATCCGCTTTCCGGGGATAGAATGATGGCGGGACCCACCCTTTCATCCGAAACGCTGCATGCGTCCTGCGTCGCCAAGAACGGCGCCGCGATCCTGATCGCCGGGCGGTCGGGCGCCGGCAAATCGGACCTGGCGCTTCGGCTGATCGATCGCGGCGCATCCTTGGTGAGCGACGATTACACCCTCGTCCGCCGCCTCAGCGGCCGTCTGGTGGCCTCGGCGCCGCCGACGATAAGCGGCAAGATGGAGGTCCGCGGTCTCGGCGTGGTCGATTTCGACCAAAAAGATGACGTGCCGATCTGCCTCTATGTCGACCTGGACCGCGAGGTCGAACGTCTGCCCGAGCTGATCGACACCATCGTCATCGCCGGAGTCTCGCTGCCGGTGATCGGGCTCGACAGCCACCATGCATCGGCACCGGTCAAGGTCGAGCTGGCCCTCGACCGCTTCGGATTGAAACCTGTGCGGCGATGAAGCCTTCCGCCGCCCCCGAACGAATCCTGCTGGTCACGGGGCTTTCCGGCGCGGGCAAGTCGACGGCGCTGCGCACGCTCGAGGACATCGGCTGGGAAGTGGTCGACAATATGCCGCTGTCGCTGCTCGAGCATCTGCTTTCGGCCCCGCTCGCGCGCGGCACCAGCCGCCGCCGGCCGCTGGCGATCGGCATCGACAGCCGCACGCGCGATTTCGACGCGCAGCGGGTCGTCGCCCAGATCAAATCCCTGTCCAGCGACCAGCTGCCGGTCGAGACCCTGTTCTTCGATTGCGCGGGGTCGGAGTTGCTGCGCCGCTATTCGGAAACGCGCCGACGCCATCCGCTCGCTCCGGATCGGCCCGCTACCGACGGCATCGCCGAAGAACGCGCGCTGATGGCGCCGCTGCGGCGCTGGTCGGACCATATCATCGACACCACCGATACGGAGATGCCCGCGCTCCAGCAGCAGATCCGCCAGCGTTTCGGAAGCGCCGACGACGGGCCCACCATCACCGTGCTTTCGTTCGGCTTCGCGCGCGGCCTGCCGCGCAACGCCGATATCGTCCTCGATGTCCGTTTCCTGAGGAATCCGCATTGGGATCCCGAACTGCGGCCGCTGACCGGGCTCGACGACGCCGTCGGGGCCTATGTCGCGGCCGACGAGGGTTATGAGGAGGCGCTCGAGCGGATCGAGACCCTGCTGATCGGACTGCTTCCGCGCTACCGGGCGGAAGGAAAATCCTATGTCTCGATCGCCTTTGGATGTACGGGCGGGCGCCATCGCTCGGTTCATGTCGCGGAGCGGGTGGCGCAGCGGTTGCGCGCCGCGGGCTTTTCGCCCACGGTCGAGCATCGGGACCTCGCCTCACCACCCCGCGACGGCATCGAGAATGGGTCGGACGCCGCAGAAGGTAGTCATCAAGGTGAATAGATGATTGGTTTGGTGCTGGTTACCCATGGCCAACTCGCATCGGAGTTCATCAGGGCCATGGAGCATGTCGTGGGTCCCCAAACGCAGATCGAGGCGATCTGCATCGGACCCGACGACGATATGGAAGCGCGCCGCAACGATATCGCCGAGGCGCTGGGCCGCGTCGACGACGGCTCGGGCGTGATCATCCTCACCGACCTGTTCGGCGGAACGCCCTCCAATCTCGCCATCTCGCTGATGAAATCGGACCAGATCGAGGTCATCGCCGGCGTCAACCTGCCGATGCTGATCCGTCTCGAGGGCGCGCGCAAGACATTGGACGTCAAGGCCGCAGTCGCCGCGGCGCGCGAAGCCGGCCGCAAATATATCAGCGTCGCCTCCGAGATATTGGGGGAGATCGCCTAGATGGGGGCGAGCCGGACCGTCGATGTGCTCAACAAACGCGGCCTGCACGCGCGGGCGAGCGCCCGATTCGTCACGCTGGCGTCGACGCTTTCGGTCGAGGTGCTGGTCGAAAAGGACGGATCGAGCGTGTGCGGCACGTCGATCATGGGCCTGATGATGCTCGGAGCTGCGATGGGGGACAGGATCACGATCAGCGCCGACGGCGACGGCGCCGAGGAAGCGGTGACCGCGCTGGCCGGGCTCGTCGAGGGCAAGTTCGGCGAGGATTAGTTCCTTGGCCAGGCTCATCACCGCTTTTTCCAATCCGCTGGTCAAACAGGCGCGCGCGCTCCGCGACAAGAAGCAGCGCCGCCGCGAAGGGCTGTTCCTCGCCGAGGGCCTGAGGATCATGACCGAGGCACGCGAGGCCGGCACGATTCCCGTCACCTTGTTCTTCGTCACCGGCCATCGCCATCCCCTGCTCGACGCCTTGATCGCCGCGACCGAAGCCGGCGGAGGTGAGGTCATCGAAACCAGCGCCGACATCCTCCACAAGATTTCCGGCAAGGAAAATCCGCAGCTCGCGCTCGGCATCTATGCCGCCTTCGACGTTTCGCTGGCGCGAATCGACCGCGCCGTTGCCGATCTGTGGCTGGTCGCCCAGGCGCTGCGCGACCCCGGCAATCTCGGGACCATGCTGAGGACCGGCGACGCCGTCGGCGCCGGCGGCCTGATCCTGATCGACGAATGCGTCGATCCCTTTTCGGTCGAGGCTGTGCGGGCATCGATGGGTGCCTTGTTCACCCAGCGCATCGCCGCCGCCCCCTGGCAGGAATTCCTGCCCTGGCTTCGCGCCGGCGCCGGAGAGCTGGTCGGCACCAGCCTGGCCACCGATGTCGACTATCAGGCGCCCCGCTACCGCAAACCCTGCTTCATCCTGGTGGGCAACGAAGCGCAGGGGCTTCCCGCCGACTATGAGCAGGCATGCGACACGCTGGTGCGGATCCCGATGCGCGGCAAGGCCGACAGCCTCAACGCGGCGATCGCCGCGGCGGTGATGGCCTATGAGGTCACCAATCAGTGGCGGGCCGACGCCCGGCGCTGATCGAGAAGCGGCTGGAATCGGGCATTCGGCCGTGCGATGTCCCGACCATGCGATCACCCTTGGGCTTGATCCTGCTGACCGCCGCAGCTGCCTGCGCGCCGCCGCCGTCAGAGAAAAGCGGCGCTGCGGACAATGCCGCCGCCACCGGCGAAACGAAACCTCCGGCCGGGCCAGCACCAGCCGGCGGTCCGGCGAACGCGGCCGCCGCTTCGGACGACATGCCCGCCGACAAGGCGCCCTCCCCGCCTCCAAACCATTATTCGGCACATGGCCAGGAGCCGGGCTGGCTGGTGACGATCGCCGACAGACGGATCGATTACACCGGCAATTACGGCGAGAAGACGATCAGCGTCGCTC
>DATFHP010000104.1:0-9958 GCA_035248285.1 Allosphingosinicella sp.
GACAGGTCGATGAATCGCGCGGAAGATCCGACGGTCGAAACGAAGGGGCCTGGAGCTGGGGGATGCGTCACACGGCAATCCTATCAATGCGATATCTCGAATCAGGCCCCGATTGCGGTGAACCGGTCAAGAGACCTATCGGCAAAGTCCTTTAGCAGGCTGTTGAAGAAGTCGGTAGCGGCGGGGTCTTGATTGTGATTCACTCTCTCTGAAGAAAGGGGGAGCTGGATGCGCGGGTCTGATGAACGCACGGGAAGCTTGTTTTCCTACGTTGATATAGAGGCTCGGATACGAGCCGATCACCCGCTTCGGCGGATCCGCGATATTGCCAATGAGGCGCTGGCCGCTTTGGATGAAGATTTTGCGGAGCTTTACGCGCCTCGGTTTGGCCGGCCGTCGATACCGCCGGAGCGGCTGTTGCGGGCGATGCTCTTGCAGGCGTTTTACGGGCTACGCTCCGAGCGCCAGCTGATGGAGCGGATGGAGTTTGACCTTCTGTTCCGATGGTTCGTCGGGCTGGGGGTTGACGATCCGGTTTGGGATCATTCCAGTTTCAGCACCAACCGCGATCGGCTGCTGGGGGGCGAGATCGCTGGCAAGTTCCTGCGTGCCATCCTGGCTCAACCGAGGGTGAAGCGGCTGATCTCGAGCGATCATTTTTCGGTAGACGGCACGCTCATTGAGGCATGGGCGTCGATCAAGAGCTTTCGCCGCAAGGACGGCAGCGATGACGATCCGCAAGGGCCAGGCCGCAACGCCGAGCGCAACTTTCACAAGGAGAAGCGTTCCAACGAGACCCACCAGAGCACGACCGATCCGGAGGCTCGGCTCTATAAGAAGAGCGACGGCCAGCCCGCCAGGCTTTGCTACATCGGCCATGCATTGATGGAGAACCGCAACGGACTTGTCGTGGACGGCATCATCACAAAGGCCAGCGGCACCGCGGAACGCGAAGCCGCGCTTCACATGCTGGACCGTCGGTCGCGCGCCCGCCGCATCACCCTGGGCGGCGACAAGCTCTATGACGTACGGGACTTCGTAAAGGGTTTGCGAGATCGCTCGGTCACCCCGCACATTGCGATCGACGGCCATCTCTCGACCATCGGCAAGCCGCGGGTAACCGCCATCGACCGGCGCACCACCCGTCACCGCGGCTATGCAATCAGCCAACGCATTCGCAAGCGCATCGAGGAAGTGTTCGGCTGGATCAAAGGCTCCGCCCGGCTCGCCAAGGTCAAGATGCGAGGGAAGGCTCGGGTCGATGCCGCCTTCACGCTGGCGCTTGCCGCCTACAACCTGATCCGCCTCCCCAAGCTTTTGGCAGCGTCGGCATGAGCCTCGAGGGCAAATGGCGGATCGTCGAGATGCCGGACTTCGAGGCCGACTACCCCGACATGGTGGAGCCAGCCTACATTCTCTTCGAAAACGGCGGTTCGGGCGCGTTCGCCTTCGGCTGCTGTACGGGACACATCTGGGCAGCGAGCAGCACCAAAGCGACCTGTATCGACTTTTCCTGGGACGGATGCGACGAAATGACTGATGTATCCGGAGATGGCTTCGCCGAACTCCAGTCAGATGGCGCCCTCCACGGCGCAATCTGCTACCGCCACGGCGATGAGTATCCTTTCATCGCTCGAAAATGGACTTCTTCAACAGCCTGTTAGGTGTATCTACTCATCCCGGCCGTCCACGCCCAGGTATAGATCCCGCACCGGAGCGAGCGAGAAACCGCATGAAGAATATCCTTCTCCACATATATGATGACACCGGTCTCGAAAGCCGAATGCAGGCGGCGCTGGACCTGGCCCGGGCTTTCGAAGGACATATCGTCTGCCTGCACGCCACGCCCTTCGAAGATTATATGAGAGTCGACCCATTGGTCGCGGCACGATTGCCCGAGGAATTTTCCGAACGGATGAAGACGCTTCGCCTCGATCTGAAGGCACGGGTCGAAGAGCGCCTGCAGCAGGAGGGCGTAAGCTGGGACTGGATTCATCTCGACGAGAGAATGTCGACAGCACTCGTTCGCTATTCGATCCTTTCGGATATTGTGGTTGTGACCCTTGCCGGATCCGCCGTCGAAAAGGATGAGCCGCGCCCGCTCGCCGCCGCCGTCGCGACGAGCGCGCCGACTCCCGTGCTCGCCGTGCCGGAACGTTCGGCCGGTCTCGATCCCGCGGCTCCCGCTCTGATCGCCTGGAACGGCATGCCTGAGGCCGCGGCGGCCATGCGGGCGTCCGTGCCATTGCTGCGGCTGGCGAGCGAAGTTTACATGCTCGAGGTAGAGGAAAAGCTCTCGCGCTATCCGCGCGATCTCGGCGCGCGCTATTTGTCGCGCTACGGGATCCACGTTCAAATCGTTCAGCGGGAAGCAAATGCGCGCGACGTCGGTACCCTGATCATGGATGCGGCCATTGAAATCGACGCAGGTCTGATCGTCATGGGCGCCTATGGACATTCGCGGCTGCGCGAATTCTTCATGGGGGGCGTGACTCAATATCTTATCCGCGCAAGCCCGGTGCCTTTGCTCCTCGCGCATTAGCCCGAGAGTCCCTGTCGCTTCTCCGCTTCCTATCCGCGGCATAGTCGTCCAGCACCCGCCGCATCAGCGAAAGTGCTTCGGCGCGCTTCTCGGCGGATGCGATGCTCTGGAGCTGGCGTTTCAGATTGACCGCGAAGTCCGCATAGTCGTTTTGCCAGTCGCGATCGATCACGCCGCGAAGCTCGATCCGCCCGGTGGCGAGTCGCCGGGCAGGGGCGCCGGCTGGAAGCTCGTATATCTCTCCGATTTCGGGCGCGATCACGGACGGCAAGTCCGTCTCGATGGCCTGTTTGAGCGCCGTGATCGCCTGCTGTTCGCCATGGGTGAGAAACAGGCTGCCTTGGATCGGCTGGCGTGCCTTCAACCAGGCCAGCAGCTCGCCTCGATCCGCATGTGCGGAGTAGCTGTCGAGCCGACGAATCTGAGCACGGACCGCGACGTCGCGCCCGGAGATACGCACTCGCTTCGCGCCGTCCAGCAAGGTTCGTCCCAGCGTGCCTTGCGCCTGGAATCCGACGAACAGGATGGTGGAATCGGGCCGCGGTAGATTGAAGCGGAGATGGTGACGGATGCGGCCTGCCTCGCACATGCCCGATGCGGACAAAATGATCGCCCCCGACAGCGAATTGATTCGCATCGAGGCCTCAACGCTTTCGGTGAAATGAAACGACGGGTGGTCGAAAACCCTGTCGCCCCCGATATCCTCGAGTTCGCGACTGTGGCGGCGGAAAACGTCGGTGGCGCGGCTTGCGAGAGGTGAATCGATGAACACGTGCGCATGTCCGATGCGCCCGCCGTCGATCAGCTGCGCCAAATCAAGCAGCAGCTCCTGCGTACGCTCCAGCGCGAAGACAGGCACCACCAGATTGCCACCGCGCGCCAGTGCCAGCTTGACCTCGACTTCGAGCATCCGGCGGCGCTGCTCGATGGTCACATCCTCTCTTTCCCGATCCCCGTAAGTGCTTTCGCAAATCACATGGTCGACGGCATGCGGCGCATCAGGATCGAGCTGAAAGGATTTGTGATTGGGTCCGAGATCACCCGAGAAGAGCATCCTGACTCCGCCGGCGATCACCTCGATCGAAGCGGAACCCAATATATGTCCCGCATTCCAGAATCGCGACCGCAAACCATGGACCGGCTCGATCAAGGTATCGAGCTCGATCGGCTTCAGCTGCGCCAGCGTCCGCTCCGCATCGAGCGATGTGTAAAGCGGCTCGAGAGGTGGCTCGTCGGCGCGGTCGGCGCGCCGATTCCTGCGCTCGGTGTCCTGCTCCTGGATGCGCGCCGCGTCCGGCAACATCTCTCCCAGAAGATCGGCAGTGGCCGCAGTGCAGAAGATCGGGCCGCGGAACCCTTCCTTGCCGAGGCGGGGGAGAAGTCCGCTGTGATCGAGATGCGCGTGCGTGAGCAATACGGCATCCAGCTTCGACGGATCGAACGAAAAGGGTTGATGATTGAGTGCCTCCAAGCTGCGCGAACCCTGGAAGAGGCCGCAATCCACCAGAAGCCGGTGGCGGCCGAACGCGATTTCGAAGCACGAACCGGTGACCGTCTTCGCGGCACCGTGAAATGCGACGGTCGGCGGCGTCATTCTTCAAGCCGCCTTGGGCACGAGCAGCATGTCCGTCGAGGAGCCGAGCACACAATCCTTGGCGAAGCTGCCGCGAAGTAGCCGAGCCCACATGTCGCGACGGACACCCGTCACGAAATCCGGGATGGTCTCATGCGGCGTGCCGTCGCGGATATGGATCGAGACAATCGAATCTCCATCGTCCGACGAGCCATGGATATTGCATGGCTCGGAGCGAATCCTCGCGCGAGCCGCTTCGACGTCCCGCGCGCGCATCAATCTTGGCCCGACATGAAGGATGCCGAGTTCCGTGCGATGCCGTGATGCGATGCGAGAGGCTCCGGCGCGCGCATTGCGCGATGTCGCCATGAGGTCGGTTGCAACCAATATCCGGTCCATGTGAGGCCACCCCCGCTTGATCTACGGGTGAGAAATTAGCCTCGGGATCTCGCGGAGGAATACGCAAAGCCCCTTAGCTGGAGAGCGCCGTCGCTGCGATCCCGGATCGTTGATTTGCCAGGCGATGACCCGCGTCCGCGTACTACGGATTATTGCGTATTCAGCAGCCGCGACCAGTTTCGCTAGCTTGCCGATATAGCAAGGAGGGTGCGTTCATGACTGAATATTATTCAAAAGCTGAGCTGATTTCAGTTGCTATTCAAAAGCCGGTGGCTTCCGTCGCAGTTCGCGCCGAGCGCGTGTTCGGACTGCATCCAAGCCTGTTCGTCATGACAATTGGGAGCTATTTTGCATTTCTCGCCATATTAGGTGTGGCATTCATGAATTCAAACCTCATATTGCCGTACGCCATCTTCATTGCCTACATCGTCATGGCCTTCGGGGTGCCGGGTCTCTGGGCGAATGTGCGCGGACGGGATGCCGGTTCCGTGCAGACGTGGGCTCAATTTCGCAGCGAAGGCATGGATATCGAGACCGGTCATGTCGACAGCGGCAGCGCAATAGCCCAGGTGGTGGTACTTCCGTTTCTGATCGTCGCATTCGCAATCGCAGTCGCAATGATCGCGGCGCTCGCATAGCGTTGGCTGTTCTAGCGGACCTGTCGTGCATGCACGAAACGCAGCCGCCAACGCCCCGCTTCCACAGAGCCGGCGGGCGCCGTCTAGATGGACCGGTGCCCGCCCCACTGACGTCCCATCGCGCATCGGACCGCTTTCGCCGCTTTTGTGGATCGACTCGCTGTCTACGGTGTTGTGACCGCAGATAGGCGGGGAGGGATGGCTGGTTCGGTGCTGATCCGTCGCGCGGGTCCGCGCGCACGCGATTCGACAGATCGGGGATTCTGTAATGAATGATATGCGACCCGCCGCACCCATCTCCATCGATATCCAGGCCGCAGTCGACGCGGCGCTCAAGGATGTTTCGGCCTATCAGGGCCAGGGCGTGCTTCCCTCCTATATACCGGCGCTTGCGCAAGTGGATTCGCGTAAGTTCGGCCTCGCCGTCGCCGATGCCGGCGGCCACGTCTATTGCGCCGGCGATGCTGACGAGCCTTTCTCGATTCAGAGCATCTCCAACGTCTTCACCCTGTCGCTCGTTCTGCAGCATGTCGGCGGCGGACTGTGGAATCATGTCGGCAAGGAGGCTTCGGGCTCGGCGATCAACTCGATCGTCCAGCTCGAGCTTGCCAAGGGCAAGCCGCGCAACCCGCTGATCAACGCCGGCGCGCTGGTCGTCGACGATCAGCTGATCGCCAAGGACAGCGCCGATGTTGCGGTCGAGGAATTGCTCGAGTTCCTGCGCGAGCGCTGCGGCGAATCCGGGGTCGAGATCGACGAAAAGGTCGCGCTATCGGAATCAAAGGCCGGGTCGCTCAATCGCAGCCTCGCCCATTATATTGCCGCCTTCGGCAACCTTGAGCATCCGGCCGAGGAAGTCGTGTCGGTCTACTTCCGCCAGTGCGCGGTCGCGATGAGCTGCCGCCAGCTGGCGAAGGCCGCGCTGTATCTGGCTTTCGACGGCATGGACCCGGTGTCGGGCGACCAGATCGTCTTGCCGAACCGGTGCCGCCGTATCCTCGCGCTGATGATGACCTGCGGCCATTACGACAACAGCGGCGATTTCGCGTTCCGCATCGGGCTGCCCGGGAAGAGCGGAGTCGGCGGCGGCATATTGACGGTGGCGCCGGGGCATGGCGCGATCGCCGTCTGGTCGCCCGGGCTCAACCAGGCCGGTACGTCGCTGGCCGGCGCCGCGGCGCTCGAAAAGCTGGTCGAGCATACCGGCTGGTCGGTCTTCGCCTGAGGCACGCTTACCACCCGTCGGCGAACCGGCTATAAAGGCGCCATGGCCGGGACCGAGACTGCCCTCATCCTCGCACGCGCGCAGTTCGCCTTCACCGTCAGTTTCCATTTCGTCTTCCCGGCCTTCTCGATCGGGTTGGCGAGCTATCTGGCGGTGCTGGAGGGCTTGTGGCTGTGGACCGGCAAGGCGCTCTATCTCACGCTGTTCCGCTACTGGCTGAAGATCTTCGCCATCGCCTTCGCGATGGGCGTCGTGTCGGGCATCGTCATGTCCTATCAATTCGGGACCAACTGGTCGGTCTTCGCCGATCGCGCCGGCCCGATCATCGGCCCGCTGATGGCCTATGAGGTGCTGACCGCCTTCTTTCTCGAGGCGGGCTTCCTCGGCGTGATGCTGTTCGGCATGGAAAAAGTGGGCAGGCGGCTCCATTTCGCCGCGACGCTGATGGTCGCCGTCGGCACCTGTATCTCCGCTTTCTGGATCCTGTCGGCCAACAGCTGGATGCAGACGCCGGCCGGCTGGGCGGTCAACAGCCAGGGCCAATTCGTTCCGGCCGCGGGCTGGCTCGCGATCATCTTCAACCCCAGCTTTCCCTACCGGCTGGTCCACACCGTGACTGCCGCCTATCTGACCACCGCGCTCGCGGTCGGCGCCGTCGGCGCCTGGCACCTCCTTGCGGGCCGCGACGGCCCCGAAGTGCGCAAGATGTTCTCGATGGCGATGTGGATGGCGGCGCTGGTCGCGCCGGTGCAGATCTTCTTCGGCGATCAGCATGGCCTCAACACGCTCGCGCATCAGCCGGCCAAGATCATGGCCATCGAAGGGCATTACGACAATTATGCGCAAGGCGCGCCGCTGATCCTGATCGGCCAGCCCGATCCGGCCGAGGAGCGGACCCATGTCCTGCTCGAGATCCCCAAGCTGTCGTCGCTCATCCTGCGCCACGATCCTAACGCGCCGCTCGATGGCCTCAAGAGTCTGCCCAAGGCGGATCGGCCGCCGGCGCCGATCGTCTTCTGGTCGTTCCGGGTGATGGTCGGTCTCGGCCTGCTCATGTTCGGTCTGGGCTTGTGGAGCCTGCTGGCGCGGCTGCGGGGGCGGCTCTACGATGCACCCGCGCTGCATCGCTTCGCGCTGGTCATGGGGCCTTCGGGCTTCGTCGCCGTCATCGCCGGGTGGATCACCACCGAAGTGGGCCGGCAGCCCTGGGTCATCTACGGGCTGCTCCGGACGCGCGACGCAGTCGCGCCGATCGCCGCGCCGGCGGTGGGCGGCTCGCTGATCGCCTTCGTCATCGTCTATTTCGGCGTGTTTGCCGCTGGCACGCTCTACATCCTGAGACTGATGGCCCAGCCGCCGCAAGCGCACACCCAGAGCGGAGAGCGCGCGCCCATCCGCAGCGCCGGAATCACGCCAGCGCCAGCGCTGCGGCCGCCGGGGCCGGGGGAGGGCGGGCCATGATCGATCTTGCCATGGTCTGGGCGCTGCTGATCGCGTTCGCGGTGGCTGCCTATGTGGTGATGGACGGCTTCGATCTCGGCATCGGTATCCTTTTCCCATGGTTCCGCGCCGGCAACGCGCGCGATTCGACGATGAACGCGATCGCGCCGGTGTGGGACGGCAACGAAACCTGGCTGGTGCTCGGCGGCGGCGGCCTGCTCGCCGCATTCCCGCTCGCATATGCCATCATTCTTCCCGCGCTCTACGCGCCGCTGATCACCATGCTGCTCGGCCTCGTGTTCCGCGGCGTCGCCTTCGAATATCGCTGGCGCGACGAACGGCATCGCCGCTTCTGGGACGCCGGGTTCTGCGCGGGGTCGGTGGCGGCGACGTTCGCCCAAGGCGTTGTCCTGGGCGCGCTCATCCAGGGCATTGCCATCGACGGGCGCGCCTACGCCGGCGGCTGGTGGGATTGGTTGACGCCGTTCAGCCTGCTGATCGGGACCAGCCTCGTGGCCGGCTATGCGCTGCTCGGCGCGACCTGGCTGATATGGAAGACCGAAGGGGAGGTGCAGCGGGACGCCCGGCGCTTCGCCACGCGCCTCCTGCCTGCCTTGGTCGCGGCGATCGCAATCGTCAGCGCCGCCACGCCGTTCGTCGATCCCCAATATTATCGCCGCTGGTTCGATTGGCCAGGGATGATCGTCGCCATCCCGATGCCGCTGCTGGTCGCTGCAGCGGCAGGGCTTGGCTGGCGCAGCCTCGGGCGCGGCACCGATGCCGCGCCCTTCTGCTGGGCCTTGGTCTTGTTCGGGCTCACCCTGATCGGCCTGGCGATTTCGATCTGGCCCGACGTCATCCCCGGCCGCGTGACGATCTGGGCGGCCGCGGCGCCACGCACCAGCCTGCTTTTCATGCTGCTCGGCGCCGCCGTGCTGATCCCGATCATCCTTGCCTACACGATCTGGTCCTATTGGGTGTTCCGCGGCAAGGTCGGTGCGGAGGGCTATCATTGAGCGACGACGTCCACGCCCCGCTGTGGCAGCGGCTGTGCTGGTTCGCCGGTCTGTGGCTGGGCGGGGTGCTGAGCGTGGCCGCGGCGGCCGGGCTGTTGCGCTGGTGGCTGGGTTGAGCCGCCCCGCGCTGCTCGCCGGGGCGCTGCTCGCCGGCGTCGGCGTGACGCTGGGCGCTTTCGGCGCGCACGGTCTGCGCGACGTGCTCGACGCAGAGCGGCTCGGCTGGTGGCACACGGCGGTCTCCTATCAGATGTGGCACGCGATCGGCCTGATCGCACTTGCGGCCGTGAGGCTCGAACGGCCGCGTCTGATTGTCGCCTTGCTGGGCATCGGCACCTTGGTCTTCTCGGGCTCGCTCTATCTGATGGCACTGACCGACTGGCGGTGGCTGGGGATGATCACCCCGATCGGCGGCGCGACGATGATCGCGGGCTGGGGCGTGCTTGCCTGGAGCGCGTTCCGCTCGCCGGAATGATGATCGCCGGCGAAGCGCGTTAGCTTCTTGCTAACAATTACCTGCCAGGAACAATTAGCTTTGCAAACGGGCTTGGGGGCAAGACATGAATCAGGAATTCATCGAGCAGGTGGCCGATCGCCTCGATCTCGCCGCGGCGCGGCTGATCCGGGAGAACCGGCGGCGCGACAATGGGTCCGATCTCAGCGCAGCGCGCCTCGGCGCACTGTCTGCGGTCGCTGCCTCGGGCCCGCTGTCGCTGGCCCAGCTTGCGGCTGCGCAGCAGGTGCGCGCGCCGACCATGTCGCGGATCGTCGACGGCCTGGTCCGCGACGCGCTGATTTCCCGCGAGGTCAATGCCAGCGACCGCCGCGGCATCAGCATCCGCGTCACTGACAAGGGTGTCGCTCTGCTTCGCGAGGGACGCAAGCTGCGTGCCCGCGCGCTTGCCGACCGGATGCAGCGGCTCGGCGAAAGCGAACAGCGCGCGCTGGTGCGCGGTGTCGAGCTGCTGGAGCGGCTGACCCGCAACTAGGGTCCGGACCCATTACCCGCAATGGTCGGGACGGAGCGTATTTTGGCGCACGGCAAGGAGCGACGAGGGAGCGATGAGGATTCATCGTGACCGAGGAGCGACGCCGCAGTGCGCCAAAAGACGCCCGCCCCCTTCG
>DATFHP010000105.1:0-16655 GCA_035248285.1 Allosphingosinicella sp.
CTCGGCAGCTCCGGGCCGAGGTCCAGATTGGCCAGCTCTTCGATCGCGCGCGACGTCACGCCGGGATCGCTCGCCTGGCCGCCGCCCAACAGATCCATCAGCGAGACGACCAGGCCGCGTCCACCCGGGCTGGCCGAAAGAGTGCGCAGCATGTTCGCCATCGAGCGCCCCCGGTCCGGCGACGAACCGAACAGGCCCGACGGCTGCGGCAGCATGTCGACGACCATCAGCCGGCCGACCTGGCGCGGATGGCGCGCGGCGAGCATCATGGCGATCGCGCCACCCATCGAATGACCGACCAGCGCCGGCGCCGCGAGGCGATTGGCAGCGATGTAGCGTGAAAGCTCCTCGGCGATCCCCGACAGGATCGGCCCGCGCGCATTGCCGCGCGGCGGATCGCCCGCGAAACCGGCGACCTGGATCAGATGATAACGGTAGCCCGGCAGCGCCGCGACGACATCGTTCCAAACGTCCCTGCCGGCAGTGAGGCCAGGGATGAGGATGACGTCGCGGCCGCGGCCGCGCACCAGGACCGAAAAGCGGCTCGGCGCCCAGGCTGGGGCGGCGCGGAGCGTCGACGGCAAAGCGACCGTGGCGCCCGCGGCAAGCGCACAAATCAGCAAGCATCTGCGATTCATCGACAAATCCATCCGTCGATTCTGACGTCTGAAGTTGAACCGAGCATGACCGTTGCCGTAACCGGCTTTGGACCCTAAGTCCTCTTCATGCCCTCCCATCTCTACCTGGTCGACGGCTCCAGCTATATCTTTCGAGCCTTTCACCGCCTGCCGCCGCTCACCAACAAGCACGGGCTCAACGTCGGCGCGGTCTACGGCTATACGACCATGCTCTGGAAGCTGGCCGACGGCCTCAACCGCGAGGATGGCCCGACCCATCTCGCGGTCGTGCTCGATGCGTCCGAGAGTACGTTCCGCAACCAGATGTACGATCAGTACAAGGCCAACCGGCCGCCGCCGCCGCCCGAGCTGGTGCCGCAATTCCCGCTGATCCGCGATGCGACGCGCGCCTTTTCGATCCCCTGCATCGAGCAGGGAGGGCTCGAGGCGGACGACATCATCGCCTGCTACGCGAAGGCGGCGCTCGCCGAAGGCTGGAACGTCACCATCGTCTCCTCCGACAAGGATCTGATGCAGCTGATCGAGCCCGGGCTCGACATGCTCGACACGATGAACGACCGGCGCATCGGCCGCGAGGAGGTGATCGAGAAATTCGGCGTGCCGCCCGAGCTGGTCGGCGAGGTGCTGGCGCTGATGGGCGACAGCGTCGACAATGTCCCCGGCGTTCCGGGGATCGGGCCCAAGACGGCGTCGCAGCTGATCCAGCAATATGGCGACGTCGAGGGGGTGCTCGCGCACGTCGAGGACATCGCCAAGCCGAAATTGAAGGCGAATCTGATCGAGCATGCCGAAGCGGCGCGCCTGTCGCGAGAACTGGTCCGTCTGGTCTGCGACGCGCCGCTGCCCGAGCCGCTCGACGCGCTGTCGATCAAAGGCATACCCGAAGCGCCGTTGCGCGAATTCCTCGAGCACCACGGCTTCCGCTCGCTGCTCGCGCGGCTCGGCGCGCAGTCGCAAACGCCATCCGCGCCCGCCGCCCGGGCGCCGACCCAGGCCGAAGTGCGGCCCGAACCGAAGATCGACCGATCGCTCTACGAGACCGTCACCGACGAGGCGGCGCTCGACCGCTGGATCGCCGACAGCGTCGCGGCGGGCCGGGTCGCGATCGACACCGAAACCAACGGCCGCGACTGCGTCACCGCCAAGCTGGTGGGAATCAGCCTTGCGACCGATTGCAACAAGGCCTGCTACATCCCGCTCGATCATGGCGGCGACGATCTGCTCGCCATTCGCCCGCCGCAGCTCGCCGACGCGTTGGTGATCGAACGGCTGAAGCCGCTGCTCGAGGATGAGGCGATCCTCAAGATCGGTCACAATCTCAAGTTCGACTGGGTGGTGCTCGAACGCCGCGGGATTCGGCTCGCGCCCTATGACGACACCTTGGTGATGAGCTTCAATCTCGACGCCGGGGGGCTCAACAGCCATTCGCTCGACGACCTCGCCAGGAAGCACCTCGACCATGCGTGCATCGCCTTCAAGGATCTGTGCGGGACCGGGCGCAAGCAAATCACCTTCGACAAGGTGCCGCTCGACCAGGCCACCGAATATGCCGCCGAGGACGCCGACGTCGCGCTGCGGCTGTGGCTGCGGTTCAAGGCGCGCATGCCGCACGAAAGGGTGACGCGCGTTTACGAGCAGGTCGACCGGCCGATGGTCGCCGTGGTCGGCCGGATGGAACGCGACGGGGTGAAGGTGGACCGCAGCGTCCTCAAGAGCCTCTCGTCGGAATTCACCACCCAGATCGCGGCGCTCGAGGAGCGGATATGCGGCGAGGCGGGCTGCACCTTCACGATCGGCAGCCCGCAGCAGCTCGGCGAGATATTGTTCAACAAGATGGGGCTCGCCGGCGGACGCAAAGGCAAATCGGGGACATGGTCCACCGACGTCACCGAGCTCGAGCGCCTGGCGCGCGAAGGCGTGCCGATCGCGCAGCTGGTGCTCGATTGGCGCCAGCTCACCAAGCTGAAGTCGACCTACACCGATGCGCTGCAGGAACAGATCAACGCCGAGACCGGACGAGTCCACACCAGCTACAGCCTGTCGGGCGCGCAGACCGGCCGGCTAGCCTCGACCGACCCCAATCTGATGAATATCCCGATCCGGACCGAGATCGGCCGGCGGATTCGCGACGCCTTCATCGCCGAGCCGGGACATGTCATCCTGTCGGCGGACTATAGTCAGATCGAGCTGCGGTTGGCGGCCCACATCTGCGACGTGCCTCAGCTCCGCGCCGCCTTCGCCGCCGGCGCCGACATCCACAACATGACCGCCGGGGAATTGTTCGGCGAGGTCAACCGCGACACGCGCGCATCGGCAAAAACGATCAATTTCGCGATCCTCTACGGCATCTCGCGGTGGGGCCTGGCGGGCCGGCTGGGAGTCACCGCCGACGAGGCGCAGACGATCATCGACCGCTATTTCGATCGCTTTCCCGGCATCCGCACCTATATCGGCGAGACGCTGACCAAGGCGCGCGAGACCCTGTTCACCACCACTTTGTTCGGCCGGAAGACCCATTTCCCGCGCATCAAGTCCAACATCCAGCACGAGCGGCAGGGGGCCGAGCGCGCGGCCATCAACGCGCCGATCCAGGGCACCAGCGCCGATATCATCAAGCGCGCGATGGCGCGCATGGGCCCGGCGCTCGCCACCGAAGGTCTCGGCCGGACACGCATGCTGCTGCAGGTCCACGACGAGCTCGTGTTCGAGGTTCCCGAGGAAGAGGTTGCGCGGGCAACCGATGTCATCCGATCGGTGATGGCGGCCGCCGCCGAGCCGGCGATCACGCTGAGCGTCCCGCTGGGAGTCGAGATCGGCACCGGGCCGAACTGGGGCGCCGCGCATTGAATGGCGCCAGAACCGACTTGCCGGGGGGCGGGGATGATCTTGCTGCGCTGGCTCGCGGCGGGCGGACCAATTTCCTCGGTTTCCTGATCCGGCTCGCGGCGCGGCTGCCGTTCCTGTTCATCGCCGGACGCATCTACGGCGCCGAAGAACTGGGGCGCTTCGCCTATGCGGTGCTGATCGTCGAATTCGCGGCGCAGCTCGCCACGCTGGGCCTGAAGCGCGGGCTGGCCCAGCAGCTTTCTTCGACCGACAAGCCGCACGTCTGCGTCATCTGGGACGGCATGCTGGTCGCTTTCGTCGCATCGGCCATCGCATCGGTCCTGCTTGGCATGTTTCCGCAGGTGATGTTCCCGAACAGCGCGATCCACGGCCTCGAATGGCTGCTGCCGCTGATCGTGTTCGCGATCGCCGGATCGGACGTGGCCCTGGCCGCCTTGGCCTATCGCCACAATGTGCAAGCGACGGTGACGGCGCGCGCGATCGTCGAGCCTTGGACGCTCAGCATCGCTGCGCTGGTCATGTCCTGGGTATCGCACCGCGACGGTCTGATCTTCTCTTATGTCCTATCGATGCTGGCTGCGCTCGCGGCCTCGCTCTGGCCGTTGTTCAAAACCTATGGCGTCGCATTTGGCTGGCGACCCGATCCCGGCACGCTTTGGACTCTGGCCCGCCGCAACACGCCGCTGGCCGCGGCCGACGCGATCGAATGGGGATCGCGCCGCGTCGACATTGCCATCCTCGGCCTGTTCTTCTCGCCGGCGGTCGTCGGCATTTATTATGTCGCGCAGCAGGTCGCCTCGCTCCCCCAGAAGCTCAAGACCAGCTTCGATCCGATCCTTGGCCCGGTGATCACCCAGAAGCTGGCCGAGGACGACAAGAAGGCGGTGGCGCGCCAGGTCCGCCAGGTCGGCTTCTGGATCATCGCCGCGCAGACCGGGATCGCGCTCGCGCTCGGCATACCGGGCGAGGCGGTGATGGGCCTGGTCGGTCCCCATTTCGTCGGCGGCACCGGGGCGCTCGCCTTCCTGTTGGCCGCCGAAGTGATAGCCGCCACCGCCGCCGTTTCGGAATCCGCGCTCATCTACATCGCGCGCCATCGCAACCTGATGATTTCGACACTGATGATCGCGATCGAGATCGCGCTGGCGCTGGCGCTGATTTTCGCGATGCGCGCGCTCAAACCGTCCTTCCCGCGGCTTGGCGAGCCGATTTACCAGGCTGCCGGGCCGGCCATCGCCTTGTGCCTGGCGCTGGCGCTCGCGTCGATTCTCAAGGCGCGGCTGCTTTCGCATCTGCTTGGCGCTCCGGTCTCGGGTTGGCGCTGGGCTTTGGTGTGGGCGGCGGCGGCCGCGACGATGGTGGGCTGGCTCGCCACCTTCGTTCCCGAGTGGGGCGAATTGCTGTTCGGCATTCCGCTGATCCTGGCGACGTTCGGGCTGATGATCTGGAGACGGGGCTTCACGCGCGAGGATCGGCTGTTGTTCCGCAAGCCGCCGTCGCTCGCTGAGGCCAGTCTTCCGCCGCCCGGCAGCTCGCCGACAGCGCCTCTCTGAAGTCTAATCGGCCTCGGCCAGCGGGCGCACGGCGGGTCCGTTGAGCACCGCGCCGTCGGGTGCGAATTGCGAGCCGTGGCACGGGCAGTCCCAGCATTTCTCGAAGCCGTTCCAATGCACCAGGCAACCGAGGTGCGGGCAGACCGCGGAGCGCCGGACGACGCTTCCATCCTCGCATTTGTAGACCGCGAGCTTGGCGAGCCCCGAACGCAGGATCCCGCCCTCGCCGGGCCGGAGCGCTTCCGGCGATTTGATTTGGCCGGGCCCGACATATTCCGCGAAATTCTTGGCCGCGTCGGCCTGGTCGCGGACGAACGCCAGCACCGCCGGTATAGCCGCCGGCTTGCGCCCGGGGTCGAGGATCGGGGCGTAGCGGCTGTCCTCGCCGATGATCAGCGGCAGTATCGTGAGGCTTCCGGCAACGCCGTTGGTGATGCCCTGGCCCGAATCGCCGGTGTGGACGTAGATGTTGCGATTGCCTGGATTGCGCCCCGAATAGGGCATGAAGTCGATCGGCTCCATCACCTGCCCCGACCAGCGATAGTCGACGCGGCCGAACGCCGGATAGCGCGCGCGTGTCCAGGCCTCCAGCCTCGCGAATCTTTCCTCGAAGTCGGTCGCCTCGCCGGAGCGATGGTCCTCGCCGCCGACGATCAGCAGATCCGCGCGATCGCCGAGCGGCTGGATGCGGACATAATGATAAGCGTCGCAAGTATCCCAGAGCAGCGCGTCCTCGACGTTTCCCTTGGGGACCTCGCCGGCGATGACATAGGTGCGGTCCGGACGCTGCTTGGAATGGATCGCAACCTTGTCGTTGATCGGCGAATTGGTCGCGAACACCGCCGCCCGGGCGCGGATGACGGGACCGGCCTCGGTAATGATCTCGACACCACCATCCTTTTCCTCCTCGCCGACGTGCACGGTGTCGACGAAAAAGCGGCCACCGCGCGCCACGACCCCCCGCGCCAGGCCGGCGAGATATTTGGTCGGATGGAATCGCGCCTGGTTGGGGAAGCGAAGCGCCCGGCCGCTGTCAAGGCCGGGGATCGGCGCCCGATCGACCCATTCGACCGGGACACCGATCTTCGTGCAGGCCTCATATTCCTGCTCCAGATGGGCGCGATGCTCCTTCTCGGCGGCGAAGAGGAAGCCGTCGACGCGCGCGAAATCGGCTTCGATCCCATCGTCGCGGCAGATCGCCTCGACGCGGTTGATCGCGGCGACCTGGCTGTCGTGATACAGCCGGGCCGCGTCCTCGCCGTGCACCCGGATCAGCGCATGATAATAGTCGTCGATCTCGCTGGCGAGATGCGCGGTCGTGCGCGCGGTCATGCCGTTGCCGATGCCGCCGCGATCGATGACGACCACGCTGCGCTCGAAGCGCGACAGCTCATAGGCGGTGGAGAGACCGGCGATCCCCGATCCGATCACGACGGCGTCGCAGTCCAAATCCCGCGCGAGCGACGGCGCATCGATCACGGGCGCCAGATCCATCCAGCACGAGACGCTGCGCTCGTCGCCGACATTCACGGGTGCGCTTCTCCCTTGCAACGCGAACGCCAACGGACGCGCTGGGCAAGGGTTCCGGTCCTCCTTCCGAAACGGGGAGGTCTGGAGGCTAGAAAGTTCTTTGATGGCCGTGCTTGGGTCCGAAGCTGGCCCCGCCAGCTTCGGACCCGGCGCATTCCGAGCCGCCAGAATGAGCAGCCGTGCCGGGGGCACGGCGGCCAGCTCATTCCTTCTGGCTCGAAATCACTAGTGCCGGAAGTGGCGCATCCCGGTGAAGACCATGGCGAGCCCGGCATCGTCGGCGGCCGCGATCACTTCATCGTCGCGGAGCGAGCCGCCGGGCTGGATGACCGCGGTCGCGCCGGCCTCGACGGCGGTCATCAGGCCGTCGGCGAAGGGGAAAAAGGCATCCGATGCGACCGCCGCGCCGATCGTCCGCGGTTCGGCCCAACCCGCTTTCTCCGCGGCATCCCGCGCCTTCCAGGCGGCGATACGCGCCGATTCGACACGATTCATCTGTCCGGCACCGATGCCCGCGGTCGCGCCGTCCTTCGCGTAGACGATGGCGTTGGATTTGACGTGCTTGGCGACCGTCCAGGCGAACAGGCAGTCGGCCATCTCGCGCTCGGTCGGCGCGCGCCTGGTCACGACCTTGAGATCGTCGCGGCGGAGGCGGCCGTTGTCGCGCGTCTGGGCGAGATAGCCGCCGGCGATCGACTTGACGGTGAGGCCCGGCCGTGCCGGATCGGGCAGTTCGCCGGTGAGCAGCAGCCGCAGGTTCTTCTTGGCCGCGAACACCTCGCGCGCCGCCGCGTCGGCGTCGGGCGCGATCACGACCTCGGTGAAGATCGCGGTGATCGCTTCGGCGTCGGCGCGCGACAGCGGCCGGTTGACCGCGACGATGCCGCCGAACGCCGATACGCTGTCGCAGGCGAAAGCTGCGCGATAAGCATCGAGCACCGTGTCCGCGACCGCGACGCCGCACGGATTGGCGTGCTTGACGATCACGCACGCAGCACGCTGATCGCGGAATTCGGCCACCAGTTCCAGCGCAGCGTCGGCATCGTTGTAATTATTGTAGCTCAGCTCTTTGCCCTGGACCTGCTCGGCCTGGGCGATCCCGTTGGCGTGCGGGCCCGCAGGCAGATAGAGCGCTGCTTCCTGGTGCGGATTCTCGCCGTAGCGAAGCGCGGCGCCGCGGTTCATGACGAGCGGGAGCACGTCCGGGAACAATTTGCCCTGGTCGGCGAAGCCGAACCACGAAGCGATCATCGAATCATAGGCCGCAGTCGCCGAAAACGCCTTCGAAGCCAACAGCTTGCGGAAGCTCAACGACGTCATGCCGCCGCGCGAGTCGAGCGCTTCGATCAGCGCCGGATAGTCGCCGGGATCGGTCACCACCGCGACATGGGCATGATTCTTGGCCGCCGAGCGGATCATCGAAGGGCCGCCGATGTCGATATTTTCGATCACCTCGTCGCGGCCGGCGCCGCGCGCCACCGTCTGGACGAACGGGTAGAGATTGACCACGACCAGATCGATCGGCGCGATGCCGTGCTCGGCCATCGCCCCGGCATGCGCGGGATCGTCGCGAACCGCCAGCAGCCCGCCGTGCACCTTGGGATGCAAGGTCTTGACCCTGCCGTCCATCATCTCGGGAAAACCGGTGAGATCGGAAATATCGCGCACGGCGAGCCCGGCCTCGCGCAACGTCTTGGCGGTGCCGCCGGTCGAGACAAGCTCGACGCCGTGACGCGCGAGCGCCTGCCCCAGCTCGACCAACCCCTGCTTGTCGGACACCGACAGCAAAGCCCGGCTAATCTTCACCTGATCCATCAACGCTATTTCCGTTCGCTCAGTGCCGGAACCGTCAGGGCACTTCGTTCGCCCCTGTGGTTCAAGAAAAGCGCTTCGACAAGGTCGGCCGGCACGGAAACTGGAATTTGGCGCGCTCGCCTATCCTGCGCGACGGAATTGCCAGGCGATATTCATTCCGGTCGGCGGCGTTTCGCCCGAGACGACGAGCTGCGCGGTGTTGCGAGGCACGCCGGCGCCGTCGAGCCAGAGACTATCCTCGATCGCGAGCGTTCCGCCGCGGCAGCGGAATTGCCAGGCGCCACCGCCGCGGACGCGAAGCAGCGCGCCTTGGCCGTCCGCCGTGGTGGCGGTCTCGACGGCCGGCCCCAGATGGAAGCGGATGGCGAACGGAACGGGCTCGGAGCGCTTGCGGCGGCGACCCCTGGGCAGCAGATTGTCCTCGCCGCGCAGCTCCTGGCCATCGCCGGCGAGGATCAGCTGACGCTCATGGATCAGGCCGAAGCGGCGGACATAGCCGTCGTGGCTCGCTTCCACGCGGCCGATCCCGGCCGTTTCGTCGCGCGACAGCTCGACCTGCGACACGCCCCGCCCCAGCGTTCCGTCCTGAAGAATCGCCGTCGAATTGCGGTCCCCCAGCGTCAATGTCGAATGGGCCGCCGTGTAGCGCAGGAGATGCGCGAGCTCGGCAGGCAGCGTCCCCGACCATGGGCCGACGCCGCCGCAATTCACCACCAGCCGATCGGCGCCGTCGCTGAACTCGAACGCCAGCGTCGACGCGCAGCCGCCGGCGAACGCGCGGATCGCGGGCGGCGGAGCGCCGTCGAAGACGACGATGCTGTTCTTGGCGGCAAGCCGTTGATAGCCCCAGCCGCGCGCCTGGCGGAGCGGCCGGCTATGAACGCCCGAAGCCTCGACCGCAGCGGCGAGACGCCGCCGCGTCAGCATGTTCCCGCCCTGCCAGCTCGACAGCGCCTCGTCGCCCAGCGTCACCGCGAGCAGCGCCGCGACCGAGCCCGAGAGCGCGTCCTGAAGCCGCTCGGGCATCTCGCGGCGGCCCGAATAATAGAGGGCGCGAAGCTGGCCGAGCGTTTCGACGAGGCCGAGCTGATCGACCGGCGAACGGCTGACCAGCCCGCCGTCGTCGTGCAACGTCGCCAGCAAGGCGCGGGCGAAACCGGTCTCGCCGTGGCTGAGGCGGGCCGGGCCGCCCTGAACCACCATCGCCGATGCAATCACACCGGCCCAGGCGTTGATTCGCGGCAATCCGGCAGGCGCCTTGTCGGCATTGTTCTCGAGATGGCGCGCGCCGCGGGCGAGCGTGTTGAGCAAGGTGGCGCGATAGACCATGTCGCGCGAGGACAGGATATAGGGTGCATAAGCGGTCCAGAAGAGGATGCGCCGCCCCCACAGATCGGGCCGCCAGGCGTGTTCGTCCGGCCGCAGCGAATAGGTATCGAGCCAGTGACGCGCGATCTTCTCCGCCAGCCGCGCGCCTTTTTCGCGCGTCGCCGCGGCGGCAAGGTCGCGGAGCCAGGCGAAGCTCTGCAGATAATCCGAAAAGGCGGGCGACAGAGCCGGATCGGCAAAGTCCAAGGTCTCCGCGGCGGCGCTTTCCGCGCCGTAGACCAGGCGGCCGTGCAGCAACGCCTCGCCGACCGCCTTGTCGCCGGCGACGGGATCCTTGGGCACGGCGAGCAGCTTCAACGGCGCGCGCGGCCGGAACCGCATATTGCTGAACGGCATGCGCCAGGCGAGACGCTGGAGACGATAAGCGAGCCGCTCGGCAAGGCCTATGCCGAGGTCATCGACGCGGATCAGCCGCTTGCCCTGCTCGACCTGCTGGTCCTCACCTTCGGCATCGATGCGCTCGAGCAGGCTCATTGCCCGCGCAGGCCGCTGATATTGGCGGCGTAAGTCGAGGGACCGCCGCGGAAGGTGGCCGTACCGGCGACGAGCACGTCGGCGCCGGCGGCGATCGCGCGCGGCGCGGTGATTGCGTCTATGCCCCCGTCCACTTCCAGATCGATGGCCTTGCCGGTCGCGTCGATCTGTTTGCGGATCGCCGCGATCTTGCGCAGCTGGCTGTCGATGAAGCTTTGACCGCCGAAACCGGGATTGACGCTCATCACCAGCACCAGATCGACCTCTTCCAGCACATAGTCGAGCATCTTCGCCGGCGTCGCCGGGTTCAGCGACACGCCCGCCCTCTTGCCCAGCGACTTGATGAGCTGGATCGTGCGGTGGAGGTGCGGCCCGGCTTCGGGATGGACGGTGATGATGTCGGCACCGGCCTCGGCAAAGGCGGCGATGAAGGGATCGACCGGCGAGATCATCAAATGGACGTCGAACGGCTTGGCGCTGTGCGGCCGCAGCGCCTTCACCACGGCAGGCCCGATGGTCAGATTGGGCACGAAATGGCCGTCCATCACGTCGACATGGATCCAGTCCGCCCCGGCCTCGTCGATCGCCTTCACCTCCTCGCCCAGGCGCGCGAAATCGGCCGAGAGGATCGAGGGGCTGATGCGGACGGGCTGCTGCACAGCGATTCAGTACCCTTGCGAGCGGTGACCCGCAAGGAAGCGCCGGGACTTATCCTCAGTTGTTTTCGCCGAATTGGAAACCCTGTTGATCGGCGCCGGGATCAGCCGCGGCGGAAACGCGCGATGAAGAAGCTGTCGGCGCCGCCCTCTTTCGCCAACACCCCCGGCAGGATCCTGAGCGTGCCGTCGGCCGACGGCCGCATGCCGGGCGCGAGCTCGTCCGCGCGCACCGGATCGACCACATATGCCGGATTGGCCGAGAGGAAGGCGGCAACCGCCCTTTCGCCTTCCTCGGGCTCGAGCGAGCAGACCGAATAGACCAAGGTCCCGCCCGGCTTCAGCCAGCCGGCAGCGCGGGCGAGCATCGCTTGCTGCGCGTCGGCCATCGCCCCGATCACGCTGCTCCGGGCGCGATAGAGCACGTCGGGATGGCGGCGAAAAATCCCGGTCGCCGAGCAAGGGGCATCGAGGAGGATCGCGTCGGCCGGTTCGGCGGGCGACCATTTCATGACGTCACCCGCGACGACTTCGGCGGCGAGCCCGGTGCGTCGCAAATTGGCGGCAAGTCGTGCCAGACGACTTTCCGACGCATCGAGCGCGGTGACGTGGAAGCCGGCGGCGGCGAGCTGCATCGTCTTGCCGCCGGGGGCGGCGCAGAGATCGAGCGCGGCGCAGCCTTCGCCGCTGCCCAGCAGCCGCGCCGGGATCGAAGCGGCGATATCCTGTACCCACCAACCGCCTTCGTCGTAACCGCTGAGGCCGGCGGGCGCCGTACCGCGCGCGACCCGGAGATGGCCGGGCATCAGGCTGACGCCCTCGAGATCGGGCGGGCTGGCCGGGGGAAAGGCAAGATCGAGCGGCGGCGGAACGGCGATAGCGGCGCAGGCAGCGGCCACGACTTCGGCGCCCCAGGCGCTCTCCCATCGCGCCGCGACCGCCGCGGGCAGGCTCGGCGGATCGGGAAGCGTGGCGTGGCGGCGCATCAGCGATCCGAATACGCCGTGGACGAGGCGGCGCGGCCCACCGTCGAGCAGCGGCAAGATGGTCGCGATCGCGGCGTGGGGCGGCGTTCCCATCGCAAGCGCCTGGACCAGCGCAAGGCGCAGCGCGAGACGCGCCTTGGCATCGTCGGGGAGAGGTTTGGCGGTCGCGCCGTCGATCAGAGCGTCGAGATCGGTCAGCCGCCGCAGCGTCTCGGCGGCCATGGCATGCGCAAAGGCGCGGTCGTCGGCGCGGTCGAGATCGCGCGCGGCCGTATCGAGCGCCGCTTCGAGCGGCAGGCCCTTGCGAAGCACCGCATCGAGCAGACGCATCGCCGCACGGCGGGACGCCGCGCCGATCGGATCGGAGCGGCTCAGCCTCGCGTTCCGTTGGGATCGAGCGCGCTTCGTCTTGCGCTGCGCGGTACCGAAACGCCGGCGCCGGTGCCAACCGGCACGCTCACGCGCGCCGGCGGACTGCCCATCGACGCAGCGATCTTCTCGAGCGCGGCGATCCGATTGGCAGTGTCCGGATGGGTCGAGAAGAAATTGTCGCGGCCAAGACTGCCCGGAACGATGTAGAGCGCGGAGGCGGCGGGATTGCGCGCCGCGACCGGGCTCGGAACCCGGCCCGACGCCTGGGCAAGCTTGGCCAGCGCCGAGGCGAGCGCGCGCGGGTTGCGACAGATTTCGGCGCTCGCGCGGTCGGCCGAATATTCGCGCGTGCGGCTGATCGCCAGCTGCACCAGCATCGCCGCGAAGGGCGCGACGAGCATTGCCGCGATCATCGCCAATGGATTGCCGCCACGCGCGCGCTCGCCGCCGCGAAAGAACAAGCCGAAATTGGCCAGGAAGGAGATGGCACCGGCGATGGTCGCGGTCATGGTCATGATCAGCGTGTCGCGGTTGCGGACATGGCCGAGCTCATGCGCCATCACCGCCGCGAGCTCGTCACGGTCCAAAAGCGCGATCAGGCCGGTGGTTGCGGCAAGGGCGGCATGTTCCTGGTCACGGCCCGTCGCGAAGGCGTTGGCATGCGGCGAATCGATCAGATAGACGCGCGGTGCCGGCAGCCCGGCGCGCGCCGCCAGCTGCTGGACGAGGCCGACCAGCAATGGCGCGGTACGGCCGTCGACCTCGCGTGCGCCGTGCATGCGAAGCACGATCTTGTCGGCGTTCCAATAGGTGAAAAGGTTCATTGCCGCCGCGACCGCGAGCGCGATCAATGCCCCGCCCGATCCGCCGAACGTGTAGCCCAATCCCATGAACAGGGCGGTCAACGCCGCCAGCAGCATCGCAGTCTTCAAGCCGTTCATCTTGCGCCGGCGCCTCCCACGCACCAAAATGTGGTGTCTGCGACGTCCAGCTTCAATCGGAAAAACCCATGCCGCGCCCACCCCACCTCAAGCCGCCGCGGCACCTGTCGGAGAGCCCGCCGGTGCCCGAACCAAGCGAAGCTCCGCCGGCCGAGGAGAATGGCGGCCCCAAGGGCAAGGAGCCGACCCGCTACGGAGACTGGGAAAACAACGGAATCTGCAGAGATTTTTAATCCTCCCCGACCCGGGGAGGGGGACCATGCACAGCATGGTGGAGGGGGTTCTGCGCCTGGCACGAACCCCCCTCCACCAAACTTCGTTTGGTCCCCCTCCCCACAAGTGGGGAGGATCACATTCCCTCCGCTTTTCTTGGCCGGGCCAGCAGGCGTTCGACGATTGCGTCGACGCCCGCATCCCCATCGAGAAGCGCGCAGACGGCCGCGACGATGGGCATGTCGACATTGGCCGCCCTCGCAGCCTCGCGGAGCACCGGCGCGGTGAATGCGCCTTCGGCGACGGTCCTGCGGTCGGCGAGCAATTCGGCGGCCCTTCGGCCTTCGCCGAGCCCCTTGCCGAGGCTGAAATTGCGCGAACTCGTCGACGAACAGGTCAGCACCAGGTCGCCGAGGCCCGAAAGCCCGCCAAGCGTGTCGGCGCGGGCGCCGCGCGCGAGCCCGAAGCGCGTCATTTCGGCGAACCCGCGCGAGATCAGCGCCGCGCGGCCGTTCTGCCCGAGCCGGCGGCCCTCGACCACACCGCAGGCGATGGCGAGCACGTTCTTCACCGCGCCGCCGATCTCGGCGCCGATGATGTCGTCGGACAGATAGGGGCGGAAGGCGGGGCGGGCGAGACGCGCGCACAGCGCCTCGCCGACCTCCGCATCCTCGGCGGCGAGCGTCAAGGCGGTGGGTAGCCCGGCCGCCACCTCGTCGGCAAAGGTCGGACCCGACAGCACCGCGAGCGGCGAAGCCGGCGCTTCGTCCCGCGCGACCTCGTGCATCAGCTTGGCGCTGCCGTCCTCGATGCCCTTGGCGCACAGCACCAGCGGCTTGGCCGCGAACGGGAGCGCGGCGAGCGTCGCGCGCATATGCTGCGCCGGAGTGACGACGAGCAGCGCATCGCAGCCGGCGAGATCGGCGAGCGCGCCGGTGGCCCGGATCGCCGGGTTCAAGGCAATGCCGGGCAGGAAGATGCGGTTTTCATGGCGTGCGTTGACGGCTTCGACCACCTCCGTCTCGCGCGCCCACAGCAGCGTCTCGCCGCCGGCCGAGGCGACCTGGGCCAGCGCCGTCCCCCAGGCGCCGCCGCCGATTATGCCGATCCGATCCATCATGCCTTGACCCCCGCTCCGCGCACCGCCTCGGCGTCGGGATCGAGCGGCCAGCGCGCCCGCGCCGGCGCGTCCAGGCCGTCGATCAAGCCCCGCTCGTAGCGCAGCGCGCCGGCCCAGGCGATCATCGCCGCATTGTCGGTGCACAGCCACGAGGGCGGGGCGACGAAGCGCAGGCCATGGCCATCGGCGAGCGCGGCCAGCGCGCCGCGCACCGCCTGGTTGGCGGCCACCCCGCCGGCAACGACAAGGGCGGTGGGACGGGCGCAGCGGCCGAGCGCCTGCGCCGTGCGATCGACCAGGCAATCGACCACCGCCTGCTGGAAGGAGGCGGCGATGTCCTCGGGCTTGTGGATTCCGCGCTGCTGCGCGCGCAGCACCGCGCTCTTGAGGCCTGCGAAGGAGAAATGGGGTTCATCCGAGCCAACCAGGGGCCGCGGCAGCGCAACCGCACGCGGATCGCCGATCGCAGCGGCGCGCTCGACCGCCGGGCCGCCGGGAAAACCGAGGCCGAGCAGCTTCGCGCTTTTGTCGAAGGCTTCGCCGGCGGCATCGTCGATGGTCGTGGCGAGGCGGCGGTAGACGCCGACCGCTTCGACGAACAATAGCTGACAATGCCCGCCCGACACCAGGAGCAGCAGATAGGGGAAATCGAGCGCACGATCGGCGAGCAGGGGCGACAGCGCATGGCCCTCGAGGTGATTGACCGCGATCAGCGGCTTTTTTGCCGCCAGCGCCAGCCCCTTGGCCAGCACCAGCCCGACCATCACGCCGCCGATCAGCCCCGGACCGGCGGTGGCGGCGACCGCGTCGACCTCGCCGAGGCGGATGCCGCCTTCGGCAAGCACCGCCTCGACCAGCGCCGGCAGGATCTCGACATGCGCGCGCGCGGCGATCTCGGGAACGACGCCCCCGAACGGGCGGTGCGCCGTCTCCTGCCCGGCCAGCTGGTGCGCGACGATGCGGCCGTCGGAGGTGACCAGCGCGGCCGCCGTCTCGTCGCAGCTCGATTCGATGCCGAGGATCAGGCTCATGGCCCGCTTCCCTGCCACCCGCCGACCTTGTAGCACAAGCGCCGCATGGACCGGCCGTTGCGCATCGGAACCCGCGGCTCGCCGCTCGCCCTCGCCCAGGCGCGGATGGTGGCGGCCGCGTTGACGCGCGCGCACGGCTGGCCGGAGGACGCGGTCGCGCTCGTCCCGATCACGACCAGCGGCGACGTCATCCAGGATCGCCCGCTCGCCGAGATCGGCGGCAAGGCGCTGTGGACCAAGGAGCTCGACCGCGCGCTGCTCGACGGGCGCACCGACCTGTCGGTCCATTCGATGAAGGATGTCGAGACGATCCGGCCGCCGTCGCTGTCGATCGCGGCGATGCTGCCGCGCGCCGACGTGCGCGACCGGCTGATCGGCGCCGACAGCATTGCCCTGCTCCCGCAAGGCGCCCGCGTGGGGACCTCGTCGCCGCGGCGAAGCGCCCAGCTGCTGCGGCGGCGGCCGGATCTCGAGATCGTGCCGTTTCGCGGCAATGTCGCCACCCGGCTGAAGCGAATCGCCGATGGCGAGGCCGAGGCGACGCTGCTGGCGGCGGCGGGTCTCGACCGGCTCGGCCTGTCGGTCGGGATCGCCATCGACGTGGAGGAATGGCTGCCCGCGCCCGCGCAAGGCGCGATCGGGATCGAAGCCAGATCCGACGACGAAGCCGCGCGCGCGCTCACCGCGGCGATCGACGACGCCTCCACCCACGCCTGCGTGCGCGCCGAACGCGCCCTGCTCGAAGCGCTCGGTGGCGACTGCCGCTCGCCGGTTGCGGCGCTCGCCGTGGCCGAAGCGGAGCGCGTCCGGCTTCGCGCCGAGATTCTCGCCGAGGACGGCCACGAGGCGGTGGCGGAGGAGATCCGCTTCGCGCCGGGCGACGACGCAGCGCCGGCCAGGCTGGCCGCCGCGCTGCTCGGGCGCGCCTCGCCGGCGCTGCGGGCCATGTTCGCGGCATGAGCCGGCTGCTGGTGCTTCGCGCCGAGCCGGGCGCCGGCGAGACCGTACGCCGGGCCGCGGCACGCGGGTTGACGGCGGCGGCCGTGCCGATCTTTGACGTCAAGGCGCTGGATTGGACGCCGCCCGAACC
>DATFHP010000106.1:0-6781 GCA_035248285.1 Allosphingosinicella sp.
CGGCGGCATCGGCGCGAGGCGGCGCGGGCGCGGCCGGTTCCGCCTTCGCCGAGTCGGCCGCGGCGAGCACGTCGTCCTTGGTCAGCCGTCCGTCCTTGCCCGAGCCCTTTATCTTCGAAGGATCGAGGCCATGTTCGAGCACCAGCCGGCGCACCGCCGGCGAAAGCGTCAAAGCCGAACCATGCTGTTCGTCGTCCTCGCCGTGCGGGGCATGCGGATCGTCCCTGGCCAGCGGCGTCTCGCCCGGGCCGGCAGGATTGACGTCGCCGGCGGCGACCGTGGCCGCGGCGGGCGAAGCCGCCGCGCCGGCGGCATCGATATGCGCGATCACCGCGCCGACCGACACGGTCGCGCCCTCGGGCACCAATTGATCGGCCAGCGTGCCCGCGCTGGGCGCGGGAACCTCGATCGAGACCTTGTCGGTCTCGAGGCTGGCGACGGGCTCGTCGGCCTTCACCGGATCGCCGGGCTTCTTCAGCCATTTGCCGAGCGTGGCTTCGGTGATCGATTCGCCGAGCGCAGGGACGGTCACGTCGGTCGCCATTTATTGTCCTTCACGCATCATTGTCAGCTCGCTTTCCGCTGCGAGGGCGCTTCGCCGCCATGGCCGAGCGCGGCCGCGATCAGCGCCGCCTGCTCGGCGGCATGCCGCTTGGCGAGGCCGGTGGCCGGCGAGGCGGAGGAGGCACGGCCGGCGTAGATCGGCCGCTGCGGCTTCGCCCCGGCCTCGCGCAGGCATTGCTCGATCAGCGATTCGACGAAGAACCAGGCGCCGTTGTTGCGCGGCTCCTCCTGCGCCCACACCACCTCCTCGAGACCGGTCATCCGCTTCAGGCGCGTGACGAGCGGTTCGGACGGGAAGGGGAAGAGCTGCTCGATCCGGATCACCGCAGTGTTGGCATCACCCGCCTTGTCGCGCGCCTCGATCAGATCGTAAGCGACCTTGCCCGAGCACAGCACCAGCCGGCGCACGTCCGCGTCGGCCGGCGGCGACGGATCCGAAAGGATGCGCATGAAATGGCTTTCGCCGCTGAGATCGGCGAGCCGCGACACCGCCAGCTTGTGCCGGAGCAGCGACTTGGGCGTGAACACCACCAAGGGCTTGCGGAAATCGCGGTGCATCTGGCGCCGCAACAGATGGAAATAATTGGCCGGCGTGGTGCAATTGGCGATCTGCAGATTGTCCTCGGCGCACAGCTGCAGAAAGCGCTCGAGCCGGGCCGAGCTGTGCTCCGGCCCCTGCCCTTCGTAGCCGTGCGGAAGCAGCATCACCAGGCCGCTCGCGCGCAGCCATTTGGCCTCGCCCGAAGCGACGAACTGATCGAGGATGACCTGCGCGCCGTTGGCGAAGTCGCCGAACTGCGCCTCCCACAGCACCAAGGTGCGCGGATCGGCGAGCGAATAGCCATATTCGAAACCGAGCACGCCGAATTCGGACAGCGGCGAATCGCGAACCTCGAAACGCGCATTGGGCACCTGCGCGAGCGGGACATATTTGGTCCCCGTCATCTGATCGACCCAGACCGAGTGGCGCTGGCTGAAGGTGCCGCGGCCGCTGTCCTGGCCCGACAGCCGGATGCCATAGCCTTCGTCGACCAAGGTCCCGAACGCGAGCGCTTCGGCGGTCGACCAATCGAAGCCCTCGCCGCTCGCGAACATCGCCTGCTTGGCCTCGAGGATCCGCGTCAGCGTCTTGTGGATGGTGAAGTTCTCGGGGACGGTCGTGAGGATCGCGCCGATCGCGCGCAGCTTGGCTTCGCCGACCGCGGTCGAGACGTTGCGGCGCCCGGTCGCCGGCGAGTCGGGCTTGCCGAGGCCCGACCAGCGGCCCTCGAACCAGTCCGCCTTGTTGGGAAGATAGGATCGCGCCGCCTCGAACTCGCCTTCGAGCAGGCTGGTGAATTGTGCGACCTGATGGTCGATCCACGCCTGGTCGACCACGCCCTGCTTGATCAGGCGCTCGCCATAAATGGCCGAGATCGGCGGATGGCGGCGGATCGCGGCGTACATGAGCGGCTGCGTGAAGCTCGGCTCGTCGCCCTCGTTGTGGCCGAAACGGCGGTAGCACCACATGTCGATGACGATGTCGCGCTTGAAGCGCTGGCGATAGTCGATCGCCAGCTTGCAGGCGAAGGTCACGGCCTCGGGATCGTCGCCGTTGACGTGCAGGATCGGCGCCTGGACCGACTTGGCGATATCGGATGGGTAGGGCGACGATCGGGCAAATTGCGGCGAGGTGGTGAAGCCGACCTGGTTGTTGATCACGAAATGGATCGTGCCGCCGGTGCCGTAGCCGGGAAGCCCGGAGAAGCCGAAGCATTCGGCGACGATGCCCTGCGCCGCAAAGGCCGCGTCGCCGTGCAGAAGCACCGGCAGCACCTCGGTGCCGTCCTCGTCGCCGCGCGCCGTCTGCGTCGCGCGCGCCTTGCCGAGCACGACCGGATCGACCGCCTCGAGATGGCTGGGATTGGGGACCAGCGACATATGCACCTTGATCCCGTCGAATTCGCGGTCGCCGGACGTGCCGAGGTGATATTTGACGTCGCCGGAACCGCCGACATCCTCGGGATTGGCGGCGCCGCCGGCGAATTCGCTGAAGATCGCGCGATACGGCTTGCCCATGACGTTGGCGAGCACGTTGAGGCGGCCGCGATGCGCCATGCCGAAGACGATCTCGCGCATGCCGAACTGGCCGCCATATTTGATCACACTCTCGAGCGCCGGGATCATCGATTCGCCGCCGTCGAGCCCGAACCGCTTGGTGCCGACATATTTGCGGGCGAGGAACTTCTCCCATTGCTCGCCCTGGATCACCTTGACGAGGATCGCCTGCTTGCCTTCGGGCGTGAACTGGATCTCGGCGTCCTTGCCTTCCATCCGCTCCTGCAGGAAGCGGCGCTCGGCAACATCGTTGATATGCATATATTCGAGGCCGACGACGCCGCAATAATTGGCGCGGAGCACCTCGACGACCTCGCGCACCGTCGCGGTCTCGAACCCCAGGGCGCCGCACAGATAGACCGGACGATCGAGCGCTTCACCCGAGAAGCCGTGATATTGCGGCGTCAGCTCGATCGGCAGCGGCGGCTTGACGAGCCCCAGCGGATCCAGATTGGCGGCGAGATGGCCGCGCACGCGATAGGTGCGGATCAGCGTCATGGCGCGGATCGAATCGTCGGCCGCCTGCTTGATCTCGGCATCCGACCGGCCCGCCGCGACGGCGCGCTGGGTCGCCTTGGCGGCGATCCCATCGCCGGTCATCAAGGTGGGATCGAGCCCGGCATTGAGATCGTCGAGCGCGCTCACCGGCCAGCCCGGCCGTTCCCAGCTCGGGCCTTGCTCGCGTTCGGATTGGGTCGGCATATCCACGTCTATCGGCCTCTTGTGCGACGCAGCAATGACGCGCCGCCTTGGTATTGGCTAGCGCGGCGAGCGATTAAATTGAATCACGCGCCGCTCTCCCTTCGTCGTCGCATTGCTTGTGCCAAAAACCGGTACCCGCTTTTTGGCGCAATGCTTTTCCTTCCCTCAGCCCTTCAACAACGCGCTGAGCGTCGTTCCAAGCTCAGATGGGCTCGGCGACACCTTTATTCCAGCCGCCTCCATCGCCGCGATCTTGTCGTCCGCGCCGCCCTTGCCGCCCGAGACGATCGCCCCGGCATGGCCCATGCGGCGGCCCGGCGGCGCGGTGCGTCCGGCGATGAAGCCGACCACGGGCTTCGATCGCCCCTTCTTCGCCTCGTCGGCGAGGAATTGCGCCGCATCCTCCTCGGCCGAGCCGCCGATCTCCCCGATCATGATGATCGACTTGGTGGCGTCGTCGGCGAGGAACAGCTCGAGCACGTCGATGAAATTGGTGCCGTTGACCGGATCGCCGCCGATGCCGACGGCGGTGGTCTGGCCGAGGCCCTCGTTGCTGGTCTGGAACACCGCTTCGTAGGTCAGGGTGCCCGAGCGGCTGACCACGCCGACCGATCCCTTCTTGAAGATATTGCCGGGCATGATGCCGATCTTGCATTCGCCGGGGGTGAGCACGCCGGGGCAATTGGGCCCGATCAGCCGCGACCTGGATCCCGAAAGGGCGCGCTTGACGCGGACCATGTCGAGCACGGGAATGCCCTCGGTGATGCAGACGATCAGCGGCACCTCGGCGTCGATCGCCTCGAGGATCGAATCGGCCGCGAAAGGCGGCGGCACATAGACCACGCTGGCGTCGGCGCCGGTCGCCTCGACCGCCGCGCGCACCGTATCGAACACCGGCAGGCCGAGATGCTCGCTGCCGCCCTTGCCGGGCGTGACGCCGCCGACCATCTTGGTGCCGTAGGCCAGCGCCTGCTGGGTGTGGAACGTACCGGTCTCGCCGGTCATCCCCTGGGTGAGGACCTTGGTGCTCGCGTTGACGAGGATGGACATTCGCTTCTTTCTCCCCCGGGGCGGGAACTGGACGATTCAGCCCAGCGCGCCGTCGATCGCCTTGCAGGCCACGAGCAGTTCCTTGACCGCGGCGACGGACAGATCGAAATTCTGTTGCGCGCCTTCGTCGAGCGCGATCTCGACGATGCGCTCCACGCCGCTGGCGCCGATCACCACCGGCACGCCGACGTAGAGGTCGTCGACGCCATATTGGCCGGTGAGATGCGCCGCGGCAGGAAGCACGCGCTTCTTGTCCTTGAGATAGCTCTGCGCCATCATGATCGCGCTGGTGGCGGGCGCATAATAAGCCGAGCCGGATTTCAGCAGGCCGACGATCTCGCCGCCGCCGGCGCGGGTGCGCTGCACGATCGCGTCGATCTTCTCCTGCGTCGACCAGCCCATCTTGATGAGATCCGGGATCGGGATGCCCGCGACGGTCGAATAGGCCGGGACCGGCACCATCGTGTCGCCGTGGCCGCCGAGCACGAAGGCGGTGACGTCCTCGACCGACACGTCGAACTCCTCGGCCAGGAAGTGGCGGAAGCGCGCGCTGTCCAGCACGCCGGCCATGCCGACGACCTTGTTGTGCGGCAGGCCCGAATATTCGCGCAGCGCCCAGACCATCGCGTCGAGCGGATTGGTGATGCAGATGACGAAGCTGTCCGGGGCATGCGCCTTGATGCCCTCGCCGACCGCCTTCATCACCTTGAGGTTGATGCCGAGCAGATCGTCGCGGCTCATGCCGGGCTTGCGCGGCACGCCGGCAGTGACGATGCACACGTCGGCGCCGGCGATGCCGGCATAATCGTTGGTGCCCGACAGCTTGACGTCGAAACCCTCGACCGGGCCGGCCTGGGCGAGATCGAGCGCCTTGCCCTGCGGAATCCCTTCCATGATGTCGAACAGGGTAATGTCGCCCATTTCAGCCTTGGCGGCGAGATGCGCCAGCGTGCCGCCGATCATCCCGGCGCCGATGAGCGCGATTTTCTTCCGAGCCATGCGACTCCCAGCCTTTCCATTCTTCCAGAGCACGCGCCGCTTGGATGGAAGCGGACACGCTCTCATTCCTTTGTTGCCGCATTTTCCGAGTCGTCGGCTGTCGCCAGCCGACTTGAAAACGCTCATGCGGGGTGCGCTGCGATGCTGCAACCGCGAAGTGCGGCCCGCTTAGCCGGATGGAACACGGGGGGCAACCGCTTGCGGACGGGTGCGGGGCAAATTCTGGCCGGGCCGTGGTGCGGAGGTTTGACGAGAGGCGTGATATGAAGGGGCGAGCTCCGAAATCGGAGGGCGATCGGCGACCCGGCCCTGTGCGCGGGAGGTCGCGTTCCAAACATTGCCGCCCAGCCTGAACGTCCTTGGCCGCCATGGTCCCGTTTTGTTGAAGACCCACGGTGGCACAGGTGAGCAGATAAATAGGATTCCACCCAAAGCGGTAATCGGTTATTCGCTGCAACTGACTCGGGGGGAGCCGGTAGGTCGACTGGACCCGAAGCAACGGTTCCCGCTCGCCATTTCCAGCATCCATTAAGCGACGACGTTCCTGTCCGGGACGGAGAGACGGTTTGACCGCTTCTCCGTCCGCGGCTTGGCTAGGCAAGGAGAAGCACGTGGATATTGTGGGCACCGAAAATCCAGAAACCTTGGACGGCACGGCGAATGCGGACGTCATCGGCGGTCTCGGCGGCAACGATATTCTCAACGGGCTGGCGGGGAATGACACGCTGGATGGCGGCCTCGGCAGCGACCAGCTTTTCGGCGGCGCAGACGACGATCTTCTGATCCAGTCCGTCTTACCGGTAGGCGGCGAGGTTCTCGACGGCGGTGCGGGCACCGACACATTGCGCGTGCTGCTCTCGGCCGGAACCCCCATCAGCACGCCCTTTGGTCCGAGCACCAGTCTCAACTTCTTCGGGACGACATTGAGTTCGATCGAGCGGCTGGAGTTCGGCTCGCAGGCGGGCACCGGCCAGCAGATCGCGCTGTTCTTCAACCAGGTCGGAACCGGCCTTTCGAACACGGCCGCGCTGGTCGGCGGCGGCGGCAACGACACCCTGGTGCTGGTGGCCACGGGCGGCGGCAGCTTCACAATGCCCACCTTCACCAAGAGCGGCTGGAACGACGGCGCCGACGCCCTTCTCGCGAGCGACGTGGTCGCGCTGGTCGCCGCGGCGGCTCCAGGCTACAATTACACGTTCAACGCCTCGGCGGGCCACACCGGCGTCGAGGCGCTTCTCGGCGGTAGCGGCGACGACATTCTCAACGGCACCGACGGGGTCGAGATCCTCAACGGCGGCGGCGGCGTCAACACGCTCAACGCCGGCGGCGGCAACGACGTGCTGGTTGCGGCCAATGTGACGCAGGCCAA
>DATFHP010000107.1:0-16339 GCA_035248285.1 Allosphingosinicella sp.
TAGATGGCCCGAGCGAGGCGGGCCATCGCAAAGCGCCTCGGCCGCACGCGACCTCGAGGCGCTTTGCTCATCCGGAGCCATTCCATGTCCGACGAAGAAAAAGCCTATTTCCAGACGCGCGCCGAGGCCGAGATCGCACAGGCGCAAGCAGCCGAACATCCCGGCGCAGTGCGATCGCATTATCTGCTCGCCGGCTACTATCTCGATCGCGTGCATGGGGAAGCCGAGCAGGATTCGGAAGCGGTGTCAGACGTCGCGGGCGAGCCTCAGCGCTGAAAAGGCCCAGCGGGCGGCGGGCGGAAAGAAATTGCGGTAGCTGATCCGCGTATGGCCCTCGGGCGTGGCGAAGGATCCGCCGCGCAACACCATCTGGTTGACCATGAACTTGCCGTTATATTCGCCGACCGCGCCCGCCATCGGACGAAAGCCCGGATAGGCGACATAGGGTGAAGCGGTCCATTGCCAGCCGACGCCGTCCATTTGGGAAAGACCGCCCAGCGCTGCGCCAACCTCCCATTCCGCCTCCGTCGGCAGGCGGCATCCCGCCCAGCGCGCGAAGGCATCGGCTTCGTAATAGCTGATGTGCAACAGCGGCTGCCCGTCGTCGAGCGGCCTCCTTCCCCGCAGGCCGAAGCTGGTCCAGCCCTGGTCGCCGCAGGACCAGTAGAGCGGCGCCGTCCATCCTTCGGCGTCCGCAGCCGCCCATCCGTCCGAAAGCCAGAGCTCGGGCCGCCGATAGCCGCCGTCATCGATGAACGCGCGATATTCGCCGGCAGTGACCAGCCGGTCGGCCATCTCGAAGGGTTCGAGCCACAGCCGATGGCGCGGGCCTTCGTTGTCGAACGCGAAGCCGGCGCCGCCATGCCCGATCTCGTAGAGCCCGCCCGGCACCGATCGCCATCCGGCCACTTCCCCGGGTGCGGGCGACGGCTGCGAAGCGCTTTGCGAATAGGCCGGCCCGATCGGGTTTTGCGCAAGCACGTGCTGGATATCCATCAGGACCAGCTCCTGATGCTGCTGCTCGTGGTGCAGCCCCAGCTCGAGCAGGGGCAGCCAGGCCTCGTCGATCCGCCGCATGAGCCGATGCATCGCCGCGTCGACATGGCGGCGATAGGCGAATATCTCGTCGAGCGACGGCCGCGACAGCAGGCCGCGGCGCGGCCTTGGGTGCCGATCGCCGACGCCGACATAATAACTGTTGAACAGCAACGCATAGTCGGGATCGAAGACGCGATAGCCGGCCAGGTGCGGGATCAGCAGAAACGTCTCGAAGAACCAGCTGACGTGCGCGAGATGCCATTTGGTCGGGCTGACGTCCGGCATCGACTGGACCTGGCAATCCTCGGGCGACAGCGGCGCCGCCAATGCCAGGCTTGCGGCACGCACGGCATCATAGAGCGGGATCGGATCGGCGCGCGGATCGCAGGCCGATAGCGACGCGCTCACGGCGACGGATCATCCGCGGCCGCCCACACGTGCAGGCCGAACATGCCTTCGCCATCGGTCCAGCCGGCCATCGGCTCCCATCCGGCGACCCTCGCGAGCAGGCGTGCTTCATCCAGGCTGTATTTGTGGCTGTTTTCGGTGTGGATGGTCTCGCCTTCGCGCATCGAGAAGCGATGGCCGGCCACTTTGAAGCTCAGATCGCGCGTGGCGAGCAGATGCATCTCGATCCGGCCGAACCCGTCGTGCCACCAGGCGCGATGCTCGAACGCATCGACCTCGATCGTTCCGTCCAGCTCGCGGTTGATGCGGTGCAGCAGATTGAGGTTGAACTGCGCGGTGACGCCGGCTGCATCGTCGTAGGCGGCCTCCAGCAACCGCGGATTCTTGAGCGTGTCGAGCCCGATCACCAGCTTCGCGTCGCTGCCCAGCGCATCGCGGAAAGAGCGCAGCAAAGCGGCGGCGGCCGCATGCGAGAAATTGCCCAGCGTCGAGCCGGGGAAGAAGCCGATCACAGGCTGTCGAAGCCTGGGAAGATCGAGCGGACGGGTGAAATCGGCGGCGATCGGCATCACCTCGATCTTCGGATGACGGCGCGCGATCCCGGCGGCGGAGGCGGCAAGATAGTCGGCCGAAATATCGACGGGGACGTAAAGCGGGCATTGCACCGCCTCGAGCAGCAGCGGCGTCTTGCGGGCGGAGCCGGCGCCGAATTCGACCACGGGACAATTGATGCCGACGAGTCGCGCGATATCGCCGCCATGCGCCTGGAGCAGCCCCATTTCAGTCCGGGTCGGATAATATTCCGGCTGGCGCGTGATCTCCTCGAAAAGTTCCGACCCGCGACGATCGTAGAAGAAGCGCGGCGAGATCGCCTTTTGCGGCAGCGCCAGGCTTGCAACTACCGAGAGCGCGAAGTCGTCCAGGACCTCGGAGATCAATTCGGACAAAAGGGGGTCTCCCTGAAGACGGTGAAAACGAGCGGGTCGGCGGATCGTTGCCGGGCCGTCAAGAGCTTATGCGCGCAGCAACGACATGCGCGTCCGGTGCTCGACAATCATGGCGAGCGTTTCAGCGCCGCGCAAGGGGATGCCCGATCCCAACCTCGAGACCCGCGCATTCAGGCGCAGGCGCCGGCGCTGCTTACGCCGCGTTCAGATAACCGGCGCGCAACACAAAATCGCCGAAATGCTCGCCGGGCTGGCGTTCGCGTGCGAAGCGGCCGAGCTGTTCGCCAAGTATCTCCAATATCGCCGCCTCGCCGATATTTTCGCGGATCATCACGTTCAACCGCTCGCCGTGAAAGCCGCCGCCGACGTAGAGATTATATTTGCCGGGCGCGCGCCCGGTCATGGCGATTTCCGCGACATAGGGGCGCGAGCAGCCGTTCGGGCAACCGCTCATCCGGATCGTGATCGGCTCCTCCAACAGCCCGTTGTCGGCGAGGATCGCATCGATCCTGGTGATGAGATCGGGCAGGTAGCGTTCCGCCTCGGCCATCGCCAGGCCGCATGTCGGCATCGCCACGCAGGCGATCGAATTGAGCCGCAGCGCGCTCTGCGCATTGCTGTCGGCGAGACCGTGCTCGGCGAGCAGGGCGTCGATGCCGGCGCGCCCATCCGCATCGACATCGGCGATGATGAGATTCTGGTTGGGAGTCAGCCGGAAGACGCCGTCATGGACGTGCGCGATCGCGCGCAGACCGTCCATGATCCTGCAGCCTTCCACATTGGAGACGCGGCCGTTGGCGATGAACAACGTATAGTTGAAGCGGCCGTTGTCATTCCGGTGCCATCCGAACTGATCGCCGTTGGAAGTGAAGTGGAACGGGCGGGCCGGCTCGAAGCTGCTTTCCATGCGCCGCTCGATCTCGCCCTTGACCCAGTCCAGCCCTTTGTCGTCGATCGTATATTTGAAGCGGGCGCGGGCGCGCTCGGCACGATTGCCGAAGTCGCGCTGGACGCCCATCACCGCGTCGGTCGCGGCGATCAACCGGTCTCGCGGGATGTAACCGACGACGTCGGCAAGGCGCGGATAGGTATGCGGCTCGTTGTCGGTACGGCCCATGCCGCCGCCGATGCTGACGTTGAAACCCTCCACCCCGTTTGGGCCGACAATGGCGATGAAGCCCAGATCCTGGGTGTAGACGTCGATGTCGTTCGAGGGCGGCAGCACGAAGCCGATCTTGAATTTCCGCGGCAGATAGGTCGGCCCGTAGAAGGGCTCCTCGGGCTCCGACGTCGCCACCCGCTCGGCGCCGTACCAGATCTCGTGATAGGCGTGCGTCTTGGGAATGACATGGTCGCTGACCTGCTTGGCAAGCGCGGCCAGATCGGCATGGATGGCGGATTCGCGCGGATCGGCGGTGCACATCACGCCGCGCGAATCGTCGCCGCACGCGGCGACGGTGTCGAGCAGCACGTCGTGCAGCCCCTGGATGGTGTCCCGCACCTCCTCCTTCAGCACCCAGTGGAACTGGAAGGTCTGCCGCGTGGTGAGCCGCACCGTGTCGCCGCCATGCTCGCGCGCCAACGCATCGATCTTCAGCCATTGTTCCGGAGTGCAGATGCCCCCCGGCAGGCGAACGCGGATCATGAAGCGGAAATCGGGCTCGAGCTTCTGACGCCGGCGCTCGTCGCGGATGTCGCGGTCATCCTGCTGGTAGATGCCGTGAAACTTCATCAGCTTATTGTCTTCGAACTTGACGCCGCCGGTGATGCGATCGAGCAGACCGAGCATGATCGTGCCGCGCAGATAGTCGCTGTGCGCCTTCAACGTCTCGTCGGGGCCGAGCTTGTCGAGCGGCTGCGACACATCCTTGCTTCGATCGACCTGCTGGTCTGGGGTACTCATGTCCATTCTCAATAAACGTCGCGCTGATAGCGATGATCGCGCTGCAGATTCTTCATATACTCCTCGGCGGATTCGCGCTCAATGCGGCCCTGTTCGGCAACGATGGTGACCAGCGCTTCATGCACGTCGGGCGCCATATTGTCCGCATCGCCGCAGACATAGACATGCGCGCCCTCTTCGAGCCACTCCCACAGCTCGGCCGCGCGTTCGAGCAGGCGGTGCTGGACATAGACCTTGCCCGCCTTGTCGCGCGAGAAGGCGACGTCGAGGCGAGTGAGCATCTTGTCCTTGAGCCAGGTCTGCCATTCGGTCTGGTAGAGGAAGTCGCTGCGGAAGTTGCGCTCGCCGAAGAACAGCCACGATCGGCCCGATGCGTCGGTCGCCTCGCGTTCCTGAAGGAAGCCGCGGAAGGGCGCCACTCCGGTGCCGGGACCGATCATGATGATCGGCGCGTCCGGCGCCGGCAGCTTGAAGTGCGGATTGCCCTGCACATAGACCGGGAGCGTCGTGCCAGGCTCCGCGCGGTCGACAAGATGGGCGGAAGCAACGCCCGATCGCGGCTCGCCGTTGAGCGTGTAGCGTACCGGCGACACGGTGAGATGCGCTTCGTCGGGAGTCGCGGAAAGGCTGGAGGCGATCGAATAGAGCCGCGGCTGGAGCGGCCGCAGGCCGGCGACCAGGGCCTCCGGCTCAAGGCCCTTGAGCGGAAACGATCGGACGATATCGACGACATGGTTGTTATGGAGAAAGGCGGCGCGCTCGGCGGAATGATCCTCGGCGCCCAGCGCCGCAAGCTCGGCCGAACCGGTCAGCTTCGCCCATTGCTCGAGGAAGCGCGGCGTGGCGGCGGTGATTTCATATTCCCGCTCCAGCGCCTCGCCGATCGTCGTCGCCTCGCCCTTGATCGTGATCGGCGCCTCGGGGGACAGCCCGATGGCATCGAGCAGGGCGGCCACCACCGGGGGCTCGTTGGTAGGATCGACGCCCAGCGCATCGCCCGGCTCGTAGCGCAGCCCCGAACCGGCCAGGTCGATCTCGATATGGCGCGTTTCCTTCGTCGAATGACGGCCGACGATGGGGATATTGTCGATGACCGTCGCCATGAACGGATTGCGCTTGCCGTGCGCCGACGACGACGCTGGTCCGGGCGCCGCGGGCATGGCGGGCACGGACCTGGCTCCCGCCTCAGCCGCGTCGGCGGCCAATTTCGCCACGATCTCCGCGCTCCACGCCGCCGCCGGCTCGTCGTAATCGATGTCGCAATCGACCCGCGGCAGCAGCCGCTTGGCGCCCAATTCCTCAAACCGTTTGTCGAGCCGTTTGCCGCCTTCGCAATAGAGTTCGTAGGTCGAATCGCCCAGCGCGAGCACCGCGAACCGGACGTTATCGAGCTTCGGCGCCTTGCGTCCTTCGACGAACTCGAAGAAGTCCACGGCAGGCTGCGGCGGATCCCCCTCGCCATAGGTGCTGACCACGATCAGCACGTCCTGCTCGTCCTTCAGCCGCCGCTGCTTGTAATCGGCCATGTCGAAGACTTCGGGACTCAGCCCCTGCGCGCGCGCGGCAACCGCGAGGCCGCCCGCCAGGTCACGGCAATTACCGGTCTCCGTGCCGTAAAGGATGGTCAGCGTGCGGCTCGCCGACCCGGAGGCGGCCTCCATGGAGGGCACGGCCGGCGTGCCGCCGGACGCGCGCAGCAGGCCGGCGTCCAGCCCGGCGAAATAGCCGCTGACCCAAAGCGCCTGGCCCGGGCCGAGCCTGGCGCTCAGCTCCTGGACAAGCTGCCACTGTTCGAGCGTCAGCGCGCCTTCCGGAAAATATTCGCGTACCGTCATCGCCCTTTCGATCCTCGGCCGGGCCGGTCGTCGCGACCGGCACAGGCTTGGTCATCCCGCGTCGCCGAAGCCCGATTTTAGAAGAAACTTCCAAAAAGGGCCCGAAGCCAAATGGTGATTCATCTGCGTCCCACACCGCGCGGTACGCGGGCGCAATCCCAACGGATGCGGCCAATATCGGGCATTTTCTTTCCAATCAATGAGCGGCGGACAGATAGCAGAATTCGTGCCGGCGGCCGACCGCCGGTTGGAAGATCATGCTAATTTTCGCGGCAGTGACGCAGAGCTTTGGTCGGCACCCCGTTCGCGCGCTTCAGATGCGGCCCAGCAGCAGCAGGATGATCACAATCAGCAGGATCAGGCCCAGGCCCCCCGAAGGATAATAGCCCCAGCCGCGGCTGTAACCCCACGAAGGCAGCGCCCCGACCAGCAGCAGGATCAGGATGATGATCAAAATCGTGCCCAGCATCGCATCCTCCTATCGTCGTCAGCCCACAACAAGCTTGCAGCTTTTAGGTTGCGCCGCGTCCCATCCCAGGGCTCGGCCTAGGGCCCAGACCCTTGCGCAAGCGGAACAAGCCCGCTGCCCCGGTCGTCATTTCGTCCAGACGTCCCCGTGGAGCGGGCGCAGACGAGGCCACTCGTTGTGTTTGAGAGGCTCGATGCGTCGCATTCTCACCGCCGTTCTGCAAGCGGCGACAGACGCCGTTCAAGCTACTCGAGCTCAAGGCGTTGCGGCCTGGATCCGCTTCAGCCGCACCACGCCTTCGTCTAGCGCGGAGAGGAAGCGCGAGCGATCCCCCTTGCTGAAGGGCGGCGGACCGCCGATCTGTTCGCCGCCGGCGCGCAGATCGGCCATGATCGCGCGCGTCGCGACCGCGGCGCCGATGCTGTTCGCGTCGAACCGCCTGCCGCCGGGCGAAAACACCGTCGCGCCCAGCTTGACGCAACGGTCGGCAAGCAGGATGTCGGCAGTGATCACGATGCTGGCCGGCGAGGCATTGTCCGCGATCCAATCGTCGGCGGCGTCGAACCCCGATCCCACCAATATACGTTCGATCAGCGGATGAGCGGGAACACGAATGAAGCTGTTGCTGACGACGCGCACCGGCACATCGTGCCGCCACGCGACCTTGTAGACCTCGTCCTTCACCGGACAGGCATCGGCATCGATCAGGATGCGGAGAACGTCCGTCAATGCCGTTCCTTGGTGGCGGTAAAGCGGATGTCCGGGTTGCGGCTTTCGTGGAAATTGAGCTCCCACAGATCTTTGGCCATGAACACCGGCCCGCCGTCGCGGTCGATGGCGACGGCGCCGCCGTGGCTGTCGACGAACGCCTTGAGGAGCTTTTCATCCTCCGATGCGATCCAGCGCGCCGTATCCCACGGCGAGGCTTCGAAGCGCGCATCGACCTTATATTCGGCCTCGAGACGCGAGATCAGCACGTCGAGCTGGAGCTGGCCGACCACGCCGACGATCCAGTTCGCGCCGATCGAAGGATAGAAGACCTGGATCACCCCCTCCTCGGCCATGTCGTCCAGGGCCTTGCGCAGCTGCTTGGTCTTGGTCGGATCGGCAAGCACCACGCGCCGCAATATCTCGGGCGCGAAATTGGGCAGGCCGGTGAAGCGGATCGCCCCATCCTCGGTGAGCGTGTCGCCGACCCGCAAGGTACCGTGGTTGGGGATGCCGATGATGTCGCCGGGAAAGGCTTCGTCGGCGAGCTCGCGATTCTGGGCGAAGAACAGGATCGGGCTGTGCACCGCGATCGCCTTGCCGGTCGCCGGCTGCAGCAATTTCATGCCGCGCCGAAAGCGTCCCGAGCAGAGCCGCATGAACGCGACGCGGTCACGATGCTGCGGGTTCATATTGGCCTGCACCTTGAAGATGAAGCCGGTGACCGCGGCGAGATCGGGATCGACCGGCCCGTCGGCCGCCGGCTGCGGCTGCGGTGAAGGCGCGATCGATCCCAGCGCGGCGATCAGCTCGGTGACTCCGAATTCCTTCAACGCCGACCCGAAATAGACCGGCGTGAGATCGCCGTTCAAATAGGCTGCGCTGTCGAACGGGGGATAGACGGCGAGCGCGAGCGAGGCTTCCTCGCGCAGCTTCGCCAGCCCTTCCGCGCTGATCGCTTCGCCGAGCCGCGGATCGTCGAGCCCGGCGAGATCCAACGTCGCGCCCTCGAACGATCCGCTGTCGTTCTCTGCCGGCAGGCTGAGGCGGTTCGCGTCAAGATCGTAGACGCCCTCGAAGGTGCCGCCCATGCCGACCGACCAGCTCATCGGCGCGACATCGAGCGCCAGCACGTCCGCGATCTCGTCGAGCAGCGCGAACGGCTCCCTCCCCTCGCGGTCGACCTTGTTGACGAAGGTGATGATCGGCACGTTGCGCAGCCGGCAGACCTCGAACAGCTTGCGCGTCTGCGCCTCGATGCCGCGCGCCGCATCGATCACCATCACCGCGGAATCGACCGCGGTCAGCGTACGATAGGTATCCTCGGAGAAATCCTCGTGGCCCGGCGTGTCGAGCAGGTTGAAGGTCACGCCCCGATGCTCGAAGGTCATCACCGAGCTGGTGACCGAGATGCCGCGCTGCTGCTCGATCTTCATCCAGTCCGAACGCGCGCGCCGGTTCGCCCCGCGCGCCTTGACCTCGCCGGCAAGGTGGATCGCGCCGCCGAACAGCAAGAGCTTCTCGGTCAGCGTCGTCTTGCCCGCATCGGGGTGCGAGATGATGGCAAAGGTGCGCCGGTCGGGTCGACCGGTCGGGCGAAGCGGCATGCGAAGGGATCCGGAATGTTGGTTCGCCGCGCGACATAGCGACTGCCGGCGCGAATTGCGAGGCAGCGCGATTCCCACGGTGGATCAACGAGGCTCTCGGCGAGGCGGCCGTAATCGACTAACGACACGCTATGGACATTGGCTCAAATCCGATGCGGACGCTCTATGCAACGATGAGTCCGAAGCGGCGTCGGCAGCTGATCGTCGTGCTCGCGCTCACCGTCGCAGGGGCGCTTGCCGAGATGCTGACGATCGGGGCCACGCTTCCGTTCCTCGCGTTGCTGCTCACGCCGCGCCGCGTCCCGGCAAACGTGACGGCGCTCCTCGGTCGCCTCGCCGATACACCCGTGGTGAGCGCTTCGATCATCCTGGTGATGGCCGCGATCGGCGGCGCCGCGATCCGCCTGTTCCTATTGTCGCGCACCCAGCGACTCGTCACCGGTCTCGGCCACGACATGTCGATCGCCATGTTCGGCCGGATGCTCCGTCAGCCTTATGAAATCTACGTGCAGCGCAACAGCAGCGAGGTGCTGTCGGGCATCGAGAAGGTCCAGGCTGTGGTGGTTGGGATCTTCCAGCCGGTCATGCAGGGCGTGACCAGCGCCTTCATGGCCTTGTGCATCACGATCCTGTTGTTCGTGATCGAACCGCGCGTTTCCGGTCTCGTCGCAACGGGACTGATCCTGGCCTATTGGGGGCTCGGCGTGGTGACGCGCGAAAAGCTGCATCATGATTCCCGGATCGTCGCGGAAGCGCGCACCGCCCGCGTCAAGGTCGTTCAGGAAGCGCTCGGCGGGATCCGCGACATCATCCTTTCGAGATCGCAGCCGCTGCTCGAAGACAAGCTTTCGGTCGTCGACCGGCGATTCCGCGACGCCCAGGCGCGGACCTTCTTCACCTCGGCGGCACCTCGCTTCGTCATCGAGGCCGCCATCATCGTGGTGATCGCGACCAGCGTCTCACTCCTGAGCCTGCGAGGGACCGGAGTCCGCCAGACCCTCCCGGTGCTGGGCGCGCTTGCATTCGGCGCGCACCGGCTGCTGCCCTTGCTGCAGCAGGCCTATGCCGGCTGGAGCCGCACAGCGGGCAACATCCAGATGCTCACCGACGTGCTCGCGCTGATGAACGCGCCGATCGGAAACGACAGCAGCGGAGACGGGGCCGAAACATACCCCTTCGCGCAAGCCATCGCGTTCGAGAACGTGGCCTATCGTCACCCGGGCGGCAGTTTCGAGATCGAGGAGGTGAGCCTCACGATACCGATGGGCGCGCGGATCGGAATCTCGGGCCCTACCGGAAGCGGCAAGAGCACGTTGGTAGACTTGCTGATGGGACTGCTGGAGCCTACCTCTGGTGTCATCAGGATCGACGGCGTGGAACTCGGCGCAGATATCCGGTGGGCATGGCAGGCGCAGATCGCCCATGTCCCGCAATCGATCTTCCTGGCGGATGATACGATCGCGGCGAACATCGCCTTCGGCCAGCCGAACCTGGATCGTGAACGAATGACCGCGGCGGCCGAAGCTGCCCAGCTCACCGACTTCGTGCACAGCCTCCCCCACGGATTCGAGACGCTGGTCGGCGAACGCGGGATCCGGCTTTCGGGCGGACAGCGCCAGCGCATCGGCATCGCGCGCGCGCTGTACAAAGGCGCGCCGCTGCTCATCCTCGACGAGGCGACCAGCGCGCTCGATCGGACTACGGAAGCCGCCGTCCTGGACGCGGTCATGGCGATCGACGAGCGGCCGACGATCGTCGTCATCGCGCATGCGCCTTCAACCCTGTCGAAATGCGAGCGAATCATACGCTTGGAACAGGGCCGCGTGGTCTCGGGCAATCGATGACCTGGCTAGGCGATGCCGCGGAACGACTGAAGTCGGCAGGGGTCTATACAGGCGGGCCGCCGCATTTGTTCGAAACGGGCGGACGACGGCAGCTGATGCTGATGCTCAACGAGGGGTTGATGCCGGAATCTTCGGTGCTGGATATCGGTTGCGGCGCATTGCGCGCGGGCTATTGGCTGATCCACTTCCTGAATGCGGAGCGTTACTGCGGGCTCGAGCCCGATCGGCATAAATTCGAGGCGGCGTGTGCGATGCTGCTGGAGCCCGGCCTGCGCGACGCCCGGCGACCGCGTTTCGACGATAACCGCGCGCTCGACTTCTCGCGCTATGGCCGCAAGTTCGATTTCTTCCTCGCCCGCTCGGTGTGGACGCATGCCCCGAAAGACGCGATCTGCCGGATGCTCGACGGGTTCCTCGCATGGGGCAGCCAAGGCGCAGTCTTCCTTGCATCCTACGTGCCCGCCCGCCGGTGGCGGCGCGAGGACTATCGCGGCGAGGACTGGCTGTTGGGCCCAAACCGCGCGCCGCCGCCGCATCATCTGGCGCGCCACAGCTTCAGGTGGATCCAATCAGCCTGCAGGGAGCGCGGCCTGGCCGTCAGCGAATTGCGCGACCCTGCTTTCGCGTTCGGAGGTCAGACCTGGCTCAGGATCACGCGCGCCTAACGCTTGGTCACATGAAGAAGTCCGGCGAGGCAGGCGGGACGCCCACCGGGCTCAGCATCTGCATCACGAAGTCTAGATTGGCTTGGTAGGAGCCGTTGCCATCGGCATCGACGACGAGGAAAGTCTCTCCCGCGTCATCGCCACTGCTTGCGGTGAACAGGACGGCACCATTGGCCGCGAGCGATGCATCCACGGCGGAGGCGAGATCGGCATCGAAGCTTGCCTCGCTAAGTGTGCCCGAGTTGTCGCTGGCAAGGCTGCTCACGCCGCCGGGCAGGTCGATCCTGTCCTCGGCAAAGCTGAACCCGACGATCGTATCATAATGGATGCTGGTCGATTCAAGCGCTGCCACCGAATAAGGCTCGTCCCCACCCTGCGCAGCATAGACGAAGATGTCGGCGCCAGCGCCGCCATCCATCGTGTCGCCGCCAAGCCCGCCGCGCAACCGGTCCGCGCCGCCGTTGCCGGTCAGCGTGTCGTCGCCCGAGCGGCCGAGCAGATGATCGTCCTGCGCGCCGCCGGTCAGCGTGTCGGCATCATGGCCACCGAAGATCTGGAAGCTGCCGTCACTTTCGGCTGAGCCGTTGAAGGTCAGATGCTCACCGAGCTGCAGGCTGCCGCCCTGGACGACCAGCCGCACGCCCGGGCCAAGCGTGCCGTCCAGCGCCGTGACGCTGTAATCGTAAAGATTGCCGGCCGTGTCGCCGAAGCTTGTGTTCCCGCCCTTCAGGACACGGAACTTCTCGATATCGTCCAGCGAGCCGGAACCGAGCGTCAGCGTGTAATCACCCTGGATAACGAGCAGATCGCCCCGCACATCGCCGCCCTCGCCGCCGCCGTCATTGCGATCCGCAGTCGTCAGTGCGGCGCCGTAATAAATCACGTCGCGACCATCGCCCGAGCCGACCGTGTCGGCACCGCCGTCGACCAGGCTGAGGAAGTCGTCACCAGCGCCCGCCACAATCACATTGTCCAGGCTATTGCCGCGCAGGCCCTGGCCAATAGCGGTGCCGGTCAGATTCTCGATATCGGCGCCGAGCTGATAGGCATTGGCCTGACGCTGCGCGAGCGTCGCGCCGGTACCAAGCGTCGTCTGGACGACGTCAATCCCTTCGCCGGAATTCTCGATTATCGCATCGCCCAGATTGTCGACGATATAGGTGTCGTTACCGGTGCCGCCGGTCATGGTGTCGGCACCGGCTAGGCCGTCCAGCTGATCATTGCCTCCATACCCGCTGATCTGGTCGTTGCCGCCGCCGCCCTTGAGCACATTGTCGACGTCGTTGCCGATAAGCATATCATTGCCGCTGCCGCCCATGGCATTCTCGATCACGACACCGCGAGCGATGACGAGATTGCCGACGCCAAGAGCGACGTTGGAAAATGTTTCGGGGTTCAGGTTGATCAGCTGGTTGGTCGAAAAGCTCGAGTAATCGAGTGAGTCGGTGCCGCCGCTGTCGAAGATCGTGAGCGCCACGTTGGGATAGATTGCGGCGTTGTAAACGCCCTGGCCGAACGAACCATAGGTCGTATCGCCAGCGCGCGTCGTGGACGACAAGCCGTAGAGCTGCGACATGGCGAGGATGTCCGCGACCATGGGCGTCACGACAAAGTCTTCGGTGAACCCCTGGCCGGCGAAATAGGTGTTTTCCGCCTGGCTGAAATAGGACATCACGCTCACGGCCCAGCTGTCGTTCTGGAACAGCGCGTCGTACGGGTAGTTGGCGGAGCCGTTGTAATTGCCGGCATGGCCGAGGCCGAGCGCGTGGCCGATTTCGTGGATATAGGTTTGGAAGGAATAGCTGTTCAGCCCGGTGCCGTAATTGGCCAGCCACTGAGTGGATATATTGACGTGCGCCGATGTCGTGATTCCGCCGGACCAGCTGTAGTCGGAGAACGCACCGGCCTCATTGTCGTCGAACACGATCTGCCCACCCGTCGAGACCTCCGGGAATGTGACGCCGATGATATCCGACCATTGCGCGAGCGCCGCACGCGCGAGCGTCTGGCCGGACGCAGTCAGCGCCGAGATGTTGACGGTGATCGAGCCGCCCTGGGTGACGTTGAAATGGTGCGAACTTCCACCCCAATAGCCGCTGACGAGCTGGTTCGCGATCTGATCGTAGGTCGCGAGCGGCGGCGGTGTGTAGGTGGCGACGACGACCTGGTAGTCACCCGCATAATTGTCGTTCCAGGCGCCGACGTCGATGTAATAGCTGCCACTATAGGTCGCTGAAAAAGACACCCGCGAGTCGGTGTTTATGCCGGCCGAGATATCGTCATTCTGGTACAGCAGGTTTCCGGAGGAATTGCGGATGTAGAGATAGGGATCTTCGAGTGTGACGCCGTCGATCGTGACCGTGATCGACTGCCCCGCAGTCAGGGCGATGCGATACCAATCGTGATCGCCAACACCCTCCAGCGTGCCGTTGGTCGTGCTGCCGACGGACACCGTCGCTGTCGTCGAGCTGTTACCAGGGATGTCCGGCAATTTGCCCCAGCCCCATTTCCGCTGTCACGTCGCGCCAATCCGGCACCTTAGCCGTAAATTCCCTTTGACCTCCGTACATTAACGAATGATGGACATGTTGCCGCACTTCACCGCGGTGACGCCTTGCCAAGCTCGGCTGCAATCGTTTCGGCAAACCTGCGGAACGAAGTCTCCGTCATATCGCGGTCCGTAATCGCAAAATTCTGCTCCGGCAGAGGCCGGCCGTCTGCCGTCGTCAACCCCACGCTAAGCATGGATGAGGAAAGGACACGCACTTCCACACTGTACGTTACGCCCGGTACCCGCGCGGAAGCCGCCTGCTCGATCGCCGCGCAAAGCGCGTCCGAGCCGCCCGACGCCGCAGGAAGCTTTTCGCCCCCCACCACCCGACAATGCGGCTTTGCTTGCCCCCGCGCGGTCATTGCGCAAGCGTTCTCGCCAGCAAGGGCAAGCCCGGCGAAGGCGATAACAATTGCAATCTTCCCACGCATTCCCTCTCCCGGTCGCTGCTGGGAGTCCGGTACGTCCCGATGCTAACAGGCCTTATGAACCGTGAAAAGGCTAAGCGTTTGATTCTCTTGATAGCCAGCTCAATAGGAACCGTCTCTGCCGATGCTTCTCACATAAAGAAGTCCGGGGAGGCCGGCGCGGTACCAACCGGGCTCAGCAGTTGGATTACGAAGTCGAGATCGGCCTGGTAGGAGCCGTTGCCGTCGGCGTCGACGACGAGGAAGGTCTTGGTCGACTGATCGCCGTTGTTGGCGGTGAACAGGACGGCGCCATTGACCGCTAGCGATGCATCGACGGCTGATGCAAGATCAGCATCGAAGCTCGCGTCGTTGAGGGTGCCCCCGTTTACGCTGGCGAGGCTGCTCACGGTGCCGGGAAGATCGATCTTGTCCTCGGCAAAGCTGAACCCGACGATCGTGTCATAGTTGAGGCCGGTCGATTCGAGCGCCGCCACCGAATAAGGCTCGTCTCCGCCTTGCGCGGCATAGACGAAAGTATCAGCCCCTGTCCCGCCGTCCATCGTGTCGCCGCCGAGCCCGCCGCGCAGCCGGTCCGCACCGCCGTTGCCGGTGAGCGTGTCATCGCCCGAGCGGCCAAGCAAATGGTCCCCCTGCGCGCCGCCGATCAATGCGTCGGCATCATGGCCGCCGAACAGCTGGAAGCTGCCGTCCGTCTCGGCGATGCCATTGAAGGTCAGATGCTCGCCCACTTGCAGGCTGCCGCCCTGCACGACCAGACGGCCACCCGCCGCGACGTTCGCATCGACCGTCGTGATATTGTAATCGAACGTGCCACCGTCGGTGTAGCCGAAGGCGGTGTTGGTGCCTTTGAGCACCCGGAACTTCTCGATGTCGACCAAAGCATCGGCACCGAGCGTGATCGTGTAATCGCCCTGGATGACCAGCAGATCACCGCGTGCGTCACCGCCCTCGTCGCCGCCATTGTTGCTGTCGGCGCTGGTCAGCGCAACGCCGTAGTAGATCACATCGCGGCCATCGCCGCTGTTCACACTGTCGTTGCCGCCGTCGGTCGCGTCGACATAATCGGTGCCGGCGCCCGCAGTGATGACGTTGTTCAAGGCGTTTCCTTCCAGCCCCTGGTTCAACGCCGTGCCGGTCAGATTCTCGACGTTCGCTCCAAGCTGATACATGTTGCCGATGCGCTGCGGCTGGCTCGAACCCACGCCAAGGCCGGTCTCGACTGTGTCCGTGCCCTCGTTCACATTCTCGGTGACAGTGTCGCCGACGTTGTCGACGACGTACGTGTCGTTGTCCGCACCGCCCTCCATCACGTCGCTGCCTGCGGCGCCATTGAGGGTATCGTTTCCTTCGGCTCCCTTAAGATAATCGTCGCCCGCCCCGGCTAGGATGACGTTCCCGGTGCCGTTGCCGGTCAGGCCTTGGCCGCTGTTCAATGTACCGGTCAGATTTTCCAGGTTGGTCCCAAGCAGATAAGCGTTCGCCTTGCGCGCATCGAGATCCACGCCTGCTCCAAGGCTGGTCCGGACCGTGTCAAGGCCATCGCCGAAACTCTCAGTGACCACATCGCCTGCATTGTCCACGAAATATGTGTCGTCGCCGGCGGCGCCCGCCATCGTGTCGGATCCGGACCCGCCATCGATTTGGTCATTGCCGCCCCCGCCGTAAAGCCGTTCGTTACTGGCGCCGCCCGTGAGCGTATCGTCGCCGCTGCCGCCCTCGAAGACAAACCGTTCAAAGTTCGCAAATGCGACTGAGGAGGACACGCCGCCTACGGTTCGAGTGATTGTCGTCGCGCTAGGTGTGTGGTCCCGGAATGAGGTGGTGTGGGTCGATCTTGAAGATTGATGGGTCTTTAGTCCAGGCGTCGCAGATGACCTGGTAGGGGGTTCGCCAGCGGAGTGCCTTGAGGTGCTTGGCGAAGTTGTAGGCGGTG
>DATFHP010000108.1:0-25093 GCA_035248285.1 Allosphingosinicella sp.
GTAAGAGCTAGATGGCCAGCCTCAAGGCACTCAAGGGACGGATCGCCTCGGTCAAATCGACCCAGAAGATCACCAAGGCGATGAAGATGGTCGCCGCGGCCAAGCTGCGCCGTGCGCAGCAGGCGGCCGAGGCCGGGCGCCCCTATGCCGAGCGGCTGCAGACCGTGGTCGCCAGCATCGCGTCGAAGATCGTCGTCAGCGACCAGACCCCCCGCCTGCTGGCCGGCACCGGCAAGCAGGACCGGCATCTGCTGGTCGTCTGCACCTCCGACCGCGGCCTCGCCGGGGCATTCAATTCGAACATCGTGCGCGCCGCGCGCCGCACCGCCGATGCGCTGACGGCCGACGGCAAGACCGTCACCTTCTACCTCGTCGGCCGCAAGGGCCGCGCGGTGATCGCCCGTCTGTTCCCCAAGCAGATCGTCCACCAGCACGACACCAGCGCGATCAAACAGGTGAGCTTCGCCGACGCGCAGGCGATCGCCGCCGATGTCGTCGGCCGCTTCGCCAACGGCGAGTTCGACGTCGCGCATCTCTTCTACGCGCACTTCCGCTCGGCCTTGGTGCAGGAACCGGTCGACCAGCAGATCATCCCGGTACCGAGCCAGCCGGCCGAGGCGCCGACCGGCCTGACCGCCGCGGTCGAATATGAGCCCGACGAGGAAGAGATCCTCGCCGAGCTGCTGCCGCGCAACGTCGCGGTGCAAATCTACCGCGCCTTGCTCGAAAACGCGGCCTCGGAGCAGGGCAGCCGCATGACGGCGATGGACAATGCGACGCGCAACGCCGGCGACATGATCAACCGCCTGACCATTCAGTACAACCGCACGCGTCAGGCTGCGATCACCACCGAACTCGTCGAAATCATCTCGGGCGCCGAAGCGCTCTAACGGCAACACGAAGGCAAGGAAGCAATCATGGCAACCGTCGCAGAAACCCCCGCCCCGAAGGCGAAGGCCGCGAAAAGCGCTAAGCCGCAGAAGTCTCCGCCGGCCACCAACAATATCGGCCGCGTCAGCCAGGTGATCGGCGCCGTGGTCGACGTCACCTTCGAGGGCGAATTGCCGGAGATCCTGTCGGCGCTCACCACCGACAATAACGGCAGCCGCCTCGTGCTCGAGGTCGCCCAGCATCTCGGCGAGAGCACCGTCCGCACGATCGCGATGGATGCGACCGAAGGTCTCACCCGCGGCCAGCAGGTCGAGGATACCGGCGCCCAGATCCGGGTGCCGGTCGGCCCCAAGACCCTGGGGCGGATCATGAACGTGGTCGGCGACCCGATCGACGAGCTCGGCCCGATCGGCAGCGATCTTTCCGCCCCCATCCATGCCGAAGCGCCGCTGTTCGTCGATCAGTCGACCGAATCCTCGATTTTGGTCACCGGCATCAAGGTCATCGACCTGCTCGCGCCTTATGCGCGCGGCGGCAAGATCGGCCTGTTCGGCGGCGCCGGCGTCGGCAAGACCGTGCTGATCCAGGAGTTGATCAACAATATCGCCAAGGGCCACGGCGGCACCTCGGTGTTCGCCGGCGTCGGCGAGCGTACCCGCGAGGGCAACGATCTCTATCACGAGTTCCTCGACGCCGGGGTCATCGCCAAGGACGCAGCAGGCAATGCCACGTCCGAAGGCTCCAAGGTGGCGCTGGTCTACGGCCAGATGAACGAGCCGCCGGGCGCGCGCGCGCGCGTCGCTCTGTCCGGCCTCACGCTCGCCGAATATTTCCGCGACCAGGAAGGGCAGGACGTGCTGTTCTTCATCGACAACATCTTCCGCTTCACCCAGGCGGGTTCGGAAGTGTCGGCGCTGCTCGGCCGCATTCCCTCGGCGGTCGGCTACCAGCCGACGCTGTCGACCGACATGGGCGCGCTTCAGGAGCGGATCACTTCGACCAACAAGGGATCGATCACTTCGGTGCAGGCGATCTACGTGCCCGCCGACGATTTGACCGACCCGGCGCCCGCCACGTCGTTCGCCCACCTCGACGCGACCACCGTGCTGTCACGCGCGATTTCGGAACTCGGCATCTATCCGGCGGTCGATCCGCTCGACTCGACCAGCCGCGTCCTCGAGCCGCGCACGGTCGGCCAGGAGCATTATGAGACGGCGCGCGCGGTGCAGGAGATATTGCAGCGCTACAAGTCGCTGCAGGACATCATCGCCATCCTCGGCATGGACGAATTGAGCGAAGAGGATAAGCTGACCGTCGCGCGCGCGCGCAAGATCCAGCGCTTCCTGTCGCAGCCGTTCCATGTCGCCGAGGTGTTCACCGGCATCCCCGGCAAGTTCGTACAGCTCGAGGATACGATCCGCAGCTTCAAGGCGGTCGTGAACGGCGAATATGATCATCTGCCCGAAGCCGCCTTCTATATGGTCGGCGGCATCGAGGAAGCGGTCGAGAAGGCGCAGAAGCTGGCGGCCGAAGCGTAACAGTCTCCCCTCCCGCATGCGGGAGGGGATCAAGGGGTGGGCTTGACCCCATCCCTGCAATTGCCCACCCCCTGCCCCTCCCGCCAGCGGGAGGGGGGAGTTTGAATATGGCCGATCTGCATTTCGAGCTCGTGACTCCGGAGCGGCTGGTCCGCTCGGAGGATGTCTATATGGTGGTCGTGCCCGGTAGCGAGGGCGACTTCGGCGTGCTCGCCGGCCATGCGCCCTATATGGCGACGATCCGCGACGGCGATCTCGCCGTCTACCGCACCAACGGCGCCCAGCCGGAGCGAATCGCGGTCCGCGCCGGCTTCGCCGAGGTCAACGCGCAGGGGCTGACCGTGCTCGCCGAAAGCGCGGAAGAAGCGGCCTGAGGCCGATATCGGATATCGAACCTCGGATATCTGACCTCGCCGCATCGAGCGGTTAGGCAATTGTCAAAGTTTCCCGCTTATTCACCATTCGCAGGCAGCGAATTTATACGGGAATAAGCGAGGTGCGCCCGACATGAGTGCATTTGGACGACGAAGCGGCGGCGGAACGTCGGGCGGACAGCGACCCTCCTTTGGGGTAGCGCGACCGATGAAAAGCGGACCGGTTTCGCTGCCCGTCGAAGGCGGCGACCAATTCCCGCCGATCGAATCGGGTCCGTTGCCGAACGAGGTCAACCCTGACGCGATCGTCGATCCCAGCGACGCCATGTCGCGACTCGCCGAACGCCAGGCCGCCTCGGGCGAACAGGGCGTTTCCAAGAACGAGGGCTTCGAGGCCGCGGTCCACCGCATCAAGGAACAGGTGCTTCCCCGCCTGCTCGAGCGCGTCGATCCGGAGGCCGCCGCCACCCTATCCAAGGACGAGCTCGCCGAGGAGTTCCGCCCGATCATCGGCGAAGTGCTCGCCGAGCTGAAGATCAACCTCAACCGCCGCGAGCAATTCGCACTGGAAAAGGTGCTGGTCGACGAGCTGCTCGGCCTCGGGCCGCTCGAGGAGCTGCTCAACGACCCCGACGTCAGCGACATCATGGTCAACGGCCCCAACCAGACCTACATCGAAAAGAAGGGCAAGCTCGCCCTTTCCAACATCCAGTTCCGCGACGAGGAGCATCTGTTCCAGATCGCACAGCGGATCGTGAACAAGGTCGGACGCCGTGTCGACCAGACCACGCCGCTCGCCGACGCCCGCCTCGCCGACGGCAGCCGCGTCAACGTCATCGTGCCGCCGCTCTCGCTGCGCGGCACCGCCATCTCGATTCGTAAATTCTCCGAAAAGCCGATCACCATCGACATGATGCGCACCTTCGGCTCGATGTCGGAGAAGATGGCGACCGCGCTCAAGATTGCCGGCGCGAGCCGCTTCAACATCGTCATCTCGGGCGGCACCGGTTCGGGCAAGACGACCATGCTCAACGCCCTGTCGAAGATGATCGACCCGGGCGAGCGCGTGATCACGATCGAGGATGCGGCCGAGCTTCGCTTGCAGCAGCCGCACTGGCTGCCGCTCGAGACTCGTCCGCCGAACCTCGAGGGACAGGGCGCGATTTCCATCCGCGACCTCGTCGTCAACGCACTGCGTATGCGGCCCGATCGTATCATCCTGGGCGAAATTCGCGGCTCCGAATGTTTCGACCTGCTCGCCGCGATGAACACCGGCCACGACGGCTCGATGTGCACGCTCCACTCCAACAGCCCACGCGAATGCCTGGCCCGTATGGAGAATATGGTGATGATGTCCGACATCAAGGTGCCCAAGGAGGCGATCAGCCGCCAGATCGCCGATTCGGTCGATCTGATCGTGCAGGTGAAGCGTCTTCGCGACGGCACTCGGCGCACCACCAACGTCACCGAGGTGATCGGCATGGAAGGCGACGTGATCGTCACCCAGGAGCTGTTCAAGTTCGAATATCTGGACGAGACCGCCGACGGCAAGATCATCGGCGAATATCGCTCGATGGGCCTTCGCCCCTACACGCTGGAAAAGGCCAAGCAATATGGCTTCGACCAGCCCTATCTCGAGGCGTGCCTGTAAGCGTTCGGGACGCCGCGCCCGCGGCGTCCTCCAAGCCCGGGTTTAGACTCGATCCCGGTTTGATTGAACCGGGATAGAGTCTATTTCCCTTTGATTGCCGTGATTTCCGAGCCGCCAGATGATTCCATCTGGCTCGAAATCACTAATCGTTGACCTTGAGCGCGAAGCCGATCGAGGCGGCGGCGACGACGAAGGCGATCACCATCAGATGCGTCCAGGGCACCCAGCCGACATTGTCCAGATCGTGCCTTTTGTGCCGGCGCCGCTCGGCGAGCGAGGAACAGGCGCCGATCAGCGCCGCGACGCCCGACACGATGAAGAGAATCGCCCGCGTGCTCATCTGTCGCTCGTCCCCGCGAACACCGCCGATTATTCGCCGAGCTTGTCGAGCTTTTGTTGCAGCGCAGCGAGCTGCGCCTTCAGCTGTGCCAGCTCGGCCTTGGTATCGCTTTCGGCGGCGGGCTCGCTCCGCACCCCCTTGCCGCCGGCGGCGGCCTGGAACAATTCCATGTTCCGGCGCGCCAGCTCCGCGAACGGCCCGGCGGTGAAGGCGCCCGCCATGGCGTCGCGGAATTGCGACTGGTTGCGCTGAAACGCCTCCAGCGAGGCTTCGAGATATTGCGGCACCATCGACTGCATCGAATCGCCGTACATGGCGATCAGCTGCCTGAGGAAATTGACCGGCAGCATGGTTGCGCCGCGCGATTCCTCCTCCATGATGATCTGGGTCAGAACGCTGTGGGTGATGTCCTCGCCGGTCTTGGCATCGACCACCTTGAACTCGCGCTTGTCGCGCACCATCCGCCCCAGATAGTCGAGGGTGATGTAGGTCGAGCTTTCGGTGTTATAGAGCCGACGATTGGCATATTTCTTGATGATGACCACGTCATCTTTGGGCGCAGACGCCGCCATGAGCGATTCCTCGAACGGACAAACTTCGTCACTAGCACCGAAGCTTACCGCACCGCAACACAAGCCGCGTCCGCTCCCGTTGTTCCTCGCCATGCTCCGCAGCGAAACCGCGGCGCATCCCGAGCGCATGCAACGGGCGCTCAAGGGTCTTCGCGCCTATCAGGAAGCCGGACGAGCGCCACCGCCGGCTGCCATGCCGGTGATCGCAAAAGCGCATGGAGCGCAGCTGCGCGATTATGGCGGGGGCGGCAGACCGTTGCTCGTCGTCCCCTCGCTCATCAATCCGCCCAACATCCTCGATCTCGCCGAAGATCGGTCGCTGCTGCGCTGGCTGGCAGGACGCGGCCATCATGTGCTGCTGCTCGATTGGGGCAATGACAGCGCCGGCCGCAGCGCCTTGTCGGTGGCCGGCCATGTCGAGCAGATCCTGCTTCCGCTGCTCCGCAGCATTGGTGAGGCCCCCGCCCTGCTCGGCTATTGCCTGGGCGGCACGATGGCCGCGGCGGCAGCGGCGCTCGCGCCGGTGCGGAGCCTCGTGACGATCGCCGCGCCATGGCATTTCGCCGCATATCCGGACGAAGCGCGGGCCGCCCTGGCGGCCTTGTGGCGTTCCGCCCAAGCCACGGTCGAAACGCTCGGAGTCCTGCCGATGGAAGTGCTGCAAGCCGCCTTCTGGTCGCTCGATCCGGAGCGCACGGTCGGCAAATTCGAGAATTTTTCCGACCTCGCGCCGGGCAGCATCGAAGCCCGGGCCTTCGTGACGATCGAGGATTGGGCCAATGACGGGCCGCCGCTCGCCGGCGCGGCGGCACGCGAGATCATGCTGTCCTTTTACGGCGAGGATTGGCCGGGCCGCGGCGAATGGAGCGTCGGCGGGGTTACGATCGATCCCGGGACGCTCCCCAGCCCGCAGCTCCATATCGTCTCGACGACCGACAGGATCGTTCCCGCCGCAAGCGCGATCCGGGTCGGGGAGCGCCATGCGATCGACCGGGGGCATGTCGGAATGGTCGTCGGCGGCGGCGCCCGGCGCGGCCTCTGGGAACCGCTGGACAGCTGGCTTTCGCAACCCTCGCCCAGCTGATAGGGCCGGCCCGAAACCCTGCTTCTGGAGAATGTCCGCATGACCGAAGTCGTCATCACCGCCGCCAAGCGCACCCCCGTCGGCTCGTTCCTCGGCGCTTTCGCGGCGACGCCGGCCCATGAGTTGGGGCGGGCCACGATCGAAGGGGCGTTGGCCCAGGCCGGCGTATCGCCGCAGGAGGTCTCGGAAGTGATCCTCGGCCAGGTGCTTACCGCCGGCCAGGGCCAGAATCCCGCCCGCCAGGCGTCGATGGCCGCCGGCGTGCCCAAGGAAGTACCGGCGTGGGGCGTCAACCAGGTGTGCGGCTCGGGGCTGCGCGCGGTGGCGATCGGCGCGCAATCGATCCTGACCGGCGACGCGCGGATCGTGGTCGCTGGAGGCCAGGAGAATATGAGCCTTTCCAACCACGCCCAGAATCTGCGCGGCGGCACCAAGATGGGCAACGTCGAGATCGTCGACACGATGATCAAGGACGGCCTGACCGACGTGTTCAACAATTATCACATGGGGATCACCGCCGAGAATCTGGCCGAACAATATCAGATCACGCGCGATGCCCAGGACAGCTTCGCCACGGCTTCCCAGAACAAGGCCGAAGCCGCGCGCCGCGACGGCCGTTTCAAGGATGAGATCGTCCCGGTGACGGTCAAGGGCCGCAAGGGCGACACGATCGTCGACAGCGACGAATATATCCGCGACGGGGTGGTCGCCGAAAGCCTCGCGGGCCTCCGGCCGGCGTTCAGGAAGGACGGCACCGTCACCGCCGGTAACGCCTCCGGAATCAACGACGGCGCAGCCGCGCTGGTGCTGATGTCGCGCGAGGAGGCGGAACGGCGGGGAACGCCGGTGCTGGCGCGGATCAAGAGCTTCGCTTCGGCCGGCGTCGATCCGTCGATCATGGGTATCGGCCCCGTCCCGGCGACCAGGCGCGCGCTGGAGAAAGCCGGCTGGAGCATCGGCGATCTCGACCTCATCGAAGCCAATGAAGCCTTCGCGGCCCAGGCGCTGGCGGTCGGCAAGGAGCTTGGCTGGGATGCGGACAAGGTCAACGTCAACGGCGGCGCGATCGCGATCGGCCATCCGATCGGCGCGTCCGGCGCCCGGGTGCTGACCACCTTGCTCTACGAAATGGGCCGGCGCGATGCGAAAAAAGGGCTCGCCACGCTCTGCATCGGCGGCGGGATGGGCATCGCCCTCTGCGTCGAGCGCGATTGACGTGGCGACCGGAGAGTCGAAGACCGCTGAACAAGACTTTCGCCAGGAGCTCGACGCGCAGGAAGCCCAGCTGCTCAAGGACCTTCGCGCTTCGCGCCGCACGCGGCGGGCCACGCATCGCGCGTCGTTCGAACCGGAACTGACGACCGGCCAAAGGATCGCCGACGCAGTCGCCGCGACGATAGGATCATGGCGTTTCATCATCATCCAGACCGCGATCCTTGTGCTCTGGCTGATCCTCAATGTCGTCGCATGGGTGAGGCATTGGGACCCCTATCCCTTCATCCTGCTCAACCTGGCATTGTCGTTTCAGGCCGCCTATGCGGCGCCCGTCATCATGATGAGCCAGAACCGGCAGCAGGACATCGACCGCCGCAAGGCGGAGGAGGATTACAGGGTCAACATCAAGGCCGAGCTGGAGATCGAGCTGCTGCATCACAAGCTCGACGAATTGCGCGAGAAGGAAGTGGTCTCACTCGTCCGCTCGGTCCAGTCGCTCACGGCCGCGCTCGAGAAGCGCGATACGCGGCAATAGCTAAACTTCGACGGCCTGCGGTTGCGAAACCGGGCCGTGCCAATGCTCCCCATCGAAGATGAAACGCGCAGGCTTGCCGGGCCTGAAGGCCCCCTCTTCCCATCCGTAGACGGAGAGATCGATTCCGTCGCGGCTGGCCTCTATCCAGTTGAAGCTCTGCCGCTCCCCGCCCCGAAGCCGCGTCGAGGTCGCGGTGCCGGCCTGGACGACCAGCGACGGGCCGACATTGTCCACGATCTCGCGTGCCGACCTGGAGAAGGACCGGTGAAGATGGCCGGCGAGCAGCAGATCGACACCGGCGTCGGCGGCCGCAAGCAATGCGTCGCCGCTCCGGTTCACCCCTTCCGACGAATCATCCTCGCCCACCGGCATCGCCAGCAGCGGGTGATGGGTGACGAGGATACGCAATCTGTCGCGCGCGCTCGTGCCGAAGCTGTCGCGGATGCGCTGCATCTGCTCGTGCGAAATGCTGCCGTCCTTGAAGGTGAGCGAGCGGGCGGTGTTGATGCCCAGCACGGCAATGTCGTCATTCTCCCACCACGGACACAGATCGTCGTCGATGAAGCGCCGGTAGCGGGCGAGCGGGCGCGTGAAGCGGCGCACGATGTCATAGAGCGGCACGTCATGATTGCCGGGCACGGCGAGCACCGCCAGCCCGTTCGCCTCGAGCCTGTCGATGAATGCGCACGCCAGCGCATATTGGGCGATGCGCGCGCGCTGGGTGAGGTCGCCGCTGATCACGATCAGATCGGGCCGACGATCGAAGAGGATGGATTCGAGCCCCGCCACGACGCGTGGGTCATGATGTCCGAAATGGACGTCCGACAGATGGGCAATGCTCGACACGATGCGGATCAGAACGTGCGGCGCGCAATTAGGGTTCGGCGATCAGCTCCAGATCCGCTCGTAGCGGCGGCCGAGCATCGTCAGCAGCTCATATTGCGACAGGCCCGATGCCGCCGCCAGATCGGGCAGCCGGAAATCGACCTGCAGCCAGTCGCCTTCGGCGATCCCCGATCCGTCGGTCAGATCGACGGCGAGCAGATCCATCGAGACCCTGCCGATCACCGGAAACGCCTGCCCCTTCCAATCCGCCCGGCCGCCGGGTCCGAGCGCGCGCAGATAGCCGTCGGCATAGCCGATGTTGAGGATTCCCACCCGGCGTGGCGACGGCGCTATATAGGTCGCGCCATAGCCGACGCTTTCGCCCGCACGCACCGCGCGAAGCTGGACGAGTTGCGCTTCGACGAACACCACCGGACGGATCGCCGCCGACTGCTCCGGCTCGCCGGGGACCGGCACGCCGCCGTACAGCGCGAGACCGGGCCGAACGAGATCGAAGGCGTAATCGGCGCCGAGGCAGATTCCGGCGCTGTTGGCCAGGCTGTAGCGCTGCGCCGGCAAGGCTGCGCGCAATTCCCCGAACCGCTGCAATTGACGCCGGTTGAGCGGGTGGTCGGGCTCGTCGGCGCAGGCCAGATGGCTCATTACGGTCTCGACGGCGAGACCGTCGGCGATCGCCGTCCTGGCCTCCTCGGCGGTCAGTCCGAGCCGGTTCATTCCGGTGTCGACCATGATGTCGCAGGGCCGCCCGCCCCCATGCTCGCGCCAGCGTTGGACCTGCGCCGGCGTGTTGAGCACCGGCCGCGCCGGCGAGGCAAGCGCGTCCGCCACATCGTCACGGCCGACGCCGTGCAACACCGACAGGGTCAGCTGCGCGGGCCACGGCCGAAGCGCCTCGGCCTCGGCCCAGGTGGCGACGAAGAAATCGCGGCAACCGGCTGCGGCGAGCCGATCCACCGCCTCGCGCGCACCGACGCCGTAGCCGTCGGCCTTGACCGCCGCGCCGCATGCCGCGCCGCGCCCTTTCGCGGCCAGCCAGCGCCAATTGGCGACCATCGCATCGCCGTCGATCCGAAGCCTGAGGGGGATGTGAACCACCTTCGCGCCGATAGCCGCAGCCGGTCGGCTAGTCCAACGCCTTGCCTGCGGTTTCGGGAAGCCAGAGCAAGCTCACGACCAGCGCCATCACCACCACGCCGACCGTGTACCAGATGCCGGCGAAGGGATCGCCTGTCCTGGCGACGATATATTGGCTTATGAAGGGCAGGAAGCCGCCGAAATAGCCGGTGCCGATATGGTAAGGCACCGACATCGAGGTGTAGCGTATGCGCGCCGGAAACAGCTCGACCAGCAGCGCCGCGGCCGGGCCGTAGGTCATGCCCGAAAGCATTCCGATCACGACGATCGCGAGCACGACCTGCACCGCCTGGGCGAACGCCGGCTTGGTCTTGGCGGTCTTGTAGCCGGCCTGCTCCAGCGCCGCGTCCAGCGCGGCGGAATCGTTGACGTCGACCCGCACCGGTCCGATGCTGACCAGCGGATCGGCAGGCCCTGCCACCGCCGAATAAGCGATGCCGCGCTTCGACAATATGTCGAGCGCACGGCCGCAGGCCGTCGCCTGGCCCTTGGTCGCGAACGGATCGTAGCGGCAGTCGCTGCCGGCAACGACCACCGGATTGGCACGCATCGCCTGCGCCAGGCCGGGGTTGGCGGCCGAGGCCATCCAGTGGAACAAGGGAAACATCAGCAATGCGGTCAGCGCGTAGCCGACCATGATCGGAGTCCTGCGGCCGATCTTGTCGGACAGCCAGCCGAACAGGATGAACCAGAACAGGCTGAACAGAGCAGCGACACCGATCAGAAGCCGCGCGACATTGTCGTCGATCCTGAGCGCATTTTGGAGGAAGTAGAGCGCCTGGAACTGGGCCGTGTACCAGACGACGGTGAGGCCGGCAGCGATTCCGAACAGCGCGACCAGGACGAGCTTGACCTTGGCCCAGCTGTTGAAGCTCTCGCTGATCGGGTTGCGGGCGAGGGTCCCCTCCGCCTTCATCGCCTGAAACACCGGGCTTTCCCTGAGCTTGAGGCGGACCCACAGCGAAACGGCAAGCAACAGCAGCGAGAATAGGAAGGGGACGCGCCAGCCCCACGCGCTCCAATCGGCGGGATCGACGAACGCGTTGGAGACCAGCACGACGATGACGCTGAGCAGGAACCCGCCGATCACGCCGGCCTGGATGAAGCTGGTGTAGAATCCGCGCTTGGTGCGCGGCGCATGCTCGGCGACATAGATGGCGGCGCCGCCATATTCGCCGCCGAGTGCGAGGCCCTGCAGGACGCGAAGCGCGACAAGCAGGATCGGCGCCCCGACTCCGATGGTAGGATAGGTGGGCAGCAATCCGACGCCTGCGGTCGCGATGCCCATCACCGTGATGGTGACGAGGAAGGTATATTTTCGCCCGAGCTTGTCGCCGAGATAGCCGAACAGCAGCGCGCCCAGCGGCCGCATTCCGAAACCGACGCCGAAGCTGGCGAGAAAGATGAGGAAGCTGACCGCCGGGTTGTCGGACGGGAAGAATTTGCCGGCGAGCAGGCTGGCGAGCGTGCCGTAGACGAAGAAATCATACCATTCGAAGACGGTGCCCAAGGTCGAGGCGAGGATGACCAGCCGGTCGCGCTTCGGATCCACTACATAATCGCCCGCGGCAACCGACGCCATCACACCCTCCCTTACGCTTTGGCCGGTCTCTAGGGTTCAAATCCAATTACGACAATGGTCGAGACGGAGCGCATTTTGGGCAGCCTTGAAAGATCGTCCACATGACGATATGTATCGCAATTGAGATGCAAGAGGATCGATGATGGCTACGTCCATGCTCCATGTCCGGATGGACGATGAGCTCAAGGCGAAGGCGATGGAAGCGCTCGATGCGATAGGACTGTCGACGGCGGACGCCGTGCGCCTGCTGTTTCATCGCATCGTTGCCGATCAGGCTTTCCCGCTGGAGCTCAAGGTGCCCAATGCCGCGACGCGTGCGGCCATGGAGGAATCCCGCCGGATAATGAAATCAGGACGATTCCGCTTCAAGAATGCCGAAGAAATGTTCGCCAGCCTTGAGCGCGGAGAATAAGCGCGCGCGGCACCCGCGCGCCTGCAATTATGCCAAGGCGTTTACCAAGGATTGGGCGCAGTTGGACCGATCCGGTCGCTACGACATGCGGTTGCTGAAGCAGGCGATCCTGCTGTTGGTGGCGAACGATGCGCCGCTTGGGCCGGAATGGAAGGATCATCCGCTGAAAGGAGAGTGGAGCGGCTTTCGCGAGTGCCACGTTGGCGGCGACTTCCTGCTAATTTACGAGATCGACGACACAGTCGGCAAAAGTGGCACGGTCAACTTCGTCCGTGCCGGAACCCATAGCGAGCTGTTCAGGGAATGACCTCCGGTGCATCCCGCCGTCCGTCTCCAGATCTACGCAGCTCAGGAAGCGCTCGTCCACCTCATCGCTCCGCGCACAACGGCTCGCCGACGAGATCGTCGACCGTCATCGCGTCGCTGCGCGTCGCGCCCTCTTGCGTAAAGCGCGCGCCGCCAAGCTTTGCCCCGGCCGCGCAATAATAAGCGCAGCCGCGCGGCATCGCGCCCGCGAAGATGATCGTCGTTCCCGCGATGGTCGCTCGAAAGCGGCAGAATGAATCCCCTTCCATCGCGAAGTGAAGGCCGCCGCCGTCGCGCATGACACGCCCGCTGCCGCTGCAGCTGCGCTGCCCTTGCCCTCGCACCACCAGGCCGAAGCGGCCGGCGCGCCGGCCGGCAACGATGCAGAGGCGGCTCAGCGAGGGCGGCCGACCGCTTTCATAGCGTCCGGTCAGGCTGATCATCCGCGCCGGCCGCGCCGTCTTCCAAATCGGGACCTGCCATCCCCCCGCTCCGCCCACCGCGCCCGCATCTTGACTCGATTTGCCGGAGCAGGCCGCCAGGCAGCACGGCAGGAACAATGCCAGGCGGAGGATGCGCCGACGCGCGGCCGTCCCCGCCTGTGTTTCCCGACTCGCGCTCATCCGGATCAATTTATGACATTGGGGCGACAAATCGCGAACGCCTCCCTATATCACCGCTATCGGGCGAGCGACGGGCGAGCGATGTGATGCTGACCACCCACCCTTTTGACGATGATAAATTGCGCGAGGAATGCGGCGTGTTCGGAATCTGGGGTGCCGACACGGCTTCCGCGGTGGTTGCTCTCGGCCTGCACGCGCTGCAGCACCGCGGCCAGGAAGCCGCCGGGATCACGAGCTTCGACGGCCAAGCGTTCCACAGCCATCGCGCGATGGGTCACGTCGCCGGCAATTTCGACCGGGACGACGTGATTCGCAGCCTCGCCGGCCAGGCGTCGATCGGCCATGTCCGCTATTCGACGACCGGCGAGACGGCGATGCGCAACGTCCAGCCCCTGTTCGCCGAACTGAGCTCGGGCGGCTTCGCGGTCGCGCATAACGGCAACATCTCCAACGCCTTGAAAGTGCGGCGCGACCTGAATCGGCGCGGTTCGATCTTCCAGTCGACCTCCGACACCGAGGTCATCATTCACCTCGTCGCGACCTCGACCTATCGGACTCTCCTCGACAAGTTCATCGATGCGCTGAAGCAGGTCGAAGGCGCCTACTCGCTGGTGTGCCTCACCGGCGAGGGCATGATCGCCTGCCGCGATCCGCTCGGAATCAGGCCGCTGGTGATGGGCCGGCTCGGCGACGCCTATATCTTCGCATCCGAGACGGTCGCGCTCGATGTGGTCGGCGCGACCTATTTGCGCTCCGTCGAGCCCGGCGAGCTGATCATCGTTTCCGAGCGCGGGATCAAATCGCATCGGCCGTTCGCCCCCGAGCGCCCGCGGCCCTGCATCTTCGAGCATGTCTATTTCTCGCGTCCCGATTCGATTCTCGACGGATCCTCGGTCTATTCGGTGCGCAAGCAGATCGGCGCCGAGCTGGCGATCGAGAATCCCGTCGAGGCCGATTTCATCGTCCCGGTGCCCGACAGCGGCGTGCCGGCGGCGATCGGATACGCCCAGCAATCGGGCATCCCGTTCGAGCTGGGAATCATCCGTTCGCATTATGTCGGCCGCACCTTCATTCAACCCGGCGACCAGGTCCGTCACCTCGGCGTCAAGCTGAAGCACAATGCCAACAGCGCGCTGATCGCCGGCAAGCGGCTGGTGCTGATCGACGATTCGATCGTGCGCGGCACGACCTCGCTCAAGATCGTCCAAATGCTGCGCGATGCCGGCGCGCGCGAAATCCATATGCGCATCGCCTCGCCGCCGACCCGGCACAGCTGCTTCTACGGCGTCGACACGCCCGAACGCGCCAAATTGCTCGCCGCCCAGATGAACGTCGCCGAGATGGCCGACTACATCAACGCCGACAGCCTCGCCTTCGTCTCGATCGACGGCCTTTATCGCGCCCTTGGCGAGGGCGAGCGCGACGAAGCGCAGCCGCAGCAATGCGACGCCTGCTTCACGGGCGACTATCCCACCCGCCTCACCGACCATGAGGAAAGCGAGCCGGCCGACCAGCTCGCGTTGCTGGCCGAGCGCTACGCCTGATGTCGGTTGCGTTGGACGGTCGGCTGGCGCTGGTCACCGGCGCCAGCCGGGGCATCGGCGCCGCGACGGCCGAAGCACTGGCGCGCGCGGGCGCGCATGTCATCCTGACCGCGCGCACCGCCGGCGGGCTGGAGGAGATCGAGGCCAGGATCCACGACGCCGGCGGAAGCGCAACCATCGCGCCGCTCGATCTCACCGAAGGCGACAGCATCGCGCGGCTCGGCACGGCGGTCGGCGCGCGATGGCAAACGCTCGATATCCTGATGCTCAATGCGGCGATGCTCGGTTCGTTGACGCCGGCGTCCCAGATCGACGGCCAGGAGTTCAACCGGCTGTTGACGCTGAACCTGCTCGCCCAGCAGGCGCTCATCGCGGCCTTCGATCCGCTGCTGCGCAAGAGCGAGGCGGGCCGCGTCATCGCGCTGAGCTCGACCGTCGCGGGCAAGCCGCGCGCTTATTGGGGCGCCTATGGTGCCTCCAAGGCGGCGCTCGAGACGCTCGTGCTGAGCTATGGCGAGGAAGTCCGCAACCTCTCCCCGATCAAGGTGGCGATCGTCAATCCGGGCGCGACGGCGACGGCGATGCGGGCGCGTGCCTATCCGGGCGAGGATCCGGCGACGCTCAAGCAGCCCGACGTCGTCGGCGACGCGATCGTCGCGCTGCTGCAAAGCGACTTCGAGACCGGCCACCGGCTCGACCTCGGCGGTTAGTGATTTCGAGCCAGATGGAATCATCTGGCGGCTCGGAAATCACGGCAATCAAACAACTTTCTAGCCTCGTTCCGGTTCAACATGAACCGGAACGAGGCTAGCCAAGCCGTCCTCCAGCGTGCAAAACGGTGCGATCCCCGGCTGCGAAATCGGATGCGCCGTCATGCAGCGCCTGGCCGATTATTTCGAAGAAGCGCCGATTGACCGCGCATTGCGCGCCATTCCATTCGGGATGCCATTGCACCGCCAGGACCTCGCCTTCGAGCGGACGGGCCGAAAAAGCTTCGACCAGCCCGTCCATGGTGGCCACCGCCTCGACCGCCAGCCCCGAGCCAAGCCGTTCGATCCCCTGCAGGTGCACCGAATTGACCGACATGCGGCGGCCGGGTCCGCCATCGGCCAGACGCCCCCCTCCGATCAGCTCGACGTCATGCATATGCTCGAACAGCTCGTGGAACTGAAGCGCGTCGGCGGCCCGATGATGCGCTTGCGGTTCCAGATCGCGTAAGCTGCCGCCGAACAGCACGTTCAATTCCTGCAGGCCCCGGCAAATTCCAAACACCGGCTTTCCGCCTTCGATCATCAGACCGGCGAGCCGCAACGCCACCTCGTCCCGCTCTTCGTCGATCCTGGACGCCGAATCCGAGCGTCCGCCGTAACGGTGCGCCGCGACATTGGACCGCGAGCCAGTCAGCAGCAGGCCGTCCAGCCGGGCCGCGATCGACGCAGCGTCGAGGCTGTCGACGAGCGCAGGCACGAGCAGCACCGACGCGCCGGCGATATGGGCGAGCGGCGCGATGAATCGGCTGGCGACCGTCTGCACCGGCCGGTCTGCGGTCTCGTTGCAGCACAGGACGCCGATCAGCGGCCTGGCATCGGGCGTTGCCCGACATCCATTGCGGCGATCGGAAGGTTCGAACATCGCGTTTTCCCGACGATCCCAAAAAGAGCCGCGCTTCCCGGAGGAAGCGCGGCCCAGCGATGTGCGGGAGGGGGGAGCCCGCGTGCAGGCCCTTTCATATACCCTAGTTATCCACTAGACAATAGGAGATCGGAGGGTCAGGCATTTTTTCTGAGCGTCACCTGCACGACATCGATGCCGCCACCGCGAAAGCCGCCCTCGCAATACATCAGATAATAGCGCCAGAGGTTGTGGAACGCCGCGTCGAATCCATTAGGCAGGCGCTGCTGAACGACGGCAAGATCGTAGCGCACGCGCCAGCGCTTCAGCGTCTCGGCATAATGGAGCGCGAATCCGACGCGGTCGCGCCATATCAGGCCGGCGGCCTCGGCGATCGCGCGGAATCGCGCCTCGCTGATCAACAGGCCGCCCGGGAAGATATAGGTCTGAATGAAATCGGCATTGGCGGCATAGCCGTCGAACAGCGATTCGCGCATCGAGATCAGCTGAAGCGCCGCCTTCCCGCCCGGCTTCAGCACGCGCGCGATGCTCTGGAGATAGGAAGGCCAATATTCCTGGCCGACCGCCTCGACCATCTCGACGCTTGCGACCGCATCGTAGCGTCCCTCGACGTCGCGATAGTCGCACAGCTCGATCGCGATCTTGTCGGCAACACCGGCCGCCTTCAGCCGCGCTTCGGCATAGGCCTTTTGCTCGGTCGAGAGCGTGAGGCCAATGACGTGCACGCCATAGTCGCGGGCGGCGATCTCGGCCAGCGAGCCCCATCCGCAGCCGATCTCGAGCAGTCGGTCGCCAGGCTTGAGATCCAGCCGGTCGAGCAAGGTCCGGATCTTGCGTGCCTGGGCCTCCTCGAGCGGCTCGTCTTCGCTGATCGGCTCGGCGAAGCGCGCGCTCGAATAGGTCATGCCGGGATCGAGCCAGGCGCTGTAGAAATCATTGCCGAGATCGTAGTGGAAGGCGATGTTGCGCTGCGAGCCCTTGCGGTCGTTGCTGCGGAACGCGTGCGCGATGCGGTTCGTCCATCTGGCAATGCCTTGCGAGCGGCCGGTCTCGCCGAGCGTGTCGCCGTTGCGCATGAACAGCTCGAACAGCCGCACCGGATCGGGGCTCGTCCACTCGCCAAGAGCCCAGGCCTTGTACCAGCCGACCGATCCCGAGGCGGCAAGACGGACGAGCGCCCGCCAGCTGTGAAGATGCACGCGTACGGCGGGCCCCGGTCGCCGCCCGCCCAGCCGCCGTGCGGTGCCGTCGGGAAGCGTGACATCGATGCGGCCGGCGACGAGACCGCGATCGATGCGATCGAGGAATTTCTGAAGGCCGCGCGTGGTGAGACGCGCCACGATCCCGCCGCCGGTGGCAAAGCGCCGGTCGGCGGCGACGAGATGATGTCCGCGGTGCCCCTGCTGCCGATTCACCCCATCTTCCACTGCCCAACTAGATCGGTCGCGGTTCCTTGGTCACTTCCCAGCTCTGGCCTCTGGCCACCAGAGCCTGCAGGTCCGGCGTCTTGCCGGCGCTGGCGCTCGCATTCTGCTCGATCACCGCGCTGTCGAAGGTCGGCCGCGGATCCTCGTAAAGAACACCCAGCGCCATCGGAAAGGCTCCGAACGGCATTTCGACCAGCATGTGCGCGATCGAGCGGTTCGCGGGATCGTGCACCAGCACGTTCGCACCTTCCCAGTCGGCACCCTCGACATCGACGACCTCGAGCGCCAGCGCCTGGCGATCGAGGGCGATGCCCTTGGTACCGTCGGCGAACAGCATCGGCCTGCCCTTTTCGAGCCAGAGCTGCTTGTCGGAAGCGAATTCCTTGGCGGTGAAGGGCGCGAACACATCGTCATTGTAGACGATGCAATTCTGGAAGATCTCGACGAAGCTCGCGCCCTTGTGGGCGTAAGCGGCCTTGAGCACGTCGGGCAGATATTTGCTGACGTCGATGCCGCGGGCAACGAAACGCGCACCCGATCCGAGCGCGAAGGCGCAAGGACTCGCCGGCCGGTCGACCGAGCCGAACGGCGTCGACGGCGAGCGCGTGCCGATCCGGCTGGTGGGCGAATATTGGCCCTTGGTGAGCCCGTAGATCTCGTTGTTGAACAGCAATATCTGGCAGTCGAGGTTCCGTCTCAGGATATGCATCGTGTGGTTGCCGCCGATCGAAAGCGCGTCGCCGTCGCCGGTGATGATCCACACGTCGAGCTCGGGATTGGCGAGCTTGACGCCGGTCGCGATCGCCGGCGCGCGGCCGTGGATGGTGTGGAACCCATAAGTCTCCATATAATAAGGGAAGCGCGACGAGCAGCCGATGCCCGAAATGAAGACGGTGTTTTCGGGCCGGGCGCCGATCTCCGGCATCGTGCGCTGCACCGCCTTCAGAACCGCATAGTCGCCGCAGCCCGGGCACCAGCGCACCTCCTGGTCGGTGGCGAAATCCTTCGGCGTCAGCTTGGTCATTTCATTCATCGCAAAGCTTCCTCTATCGCCGCCTCGATCTCGGCGATCTTGAAGGGGTGGCCCGAAACCTTGTTGACCGGTCGGGCGTCGACGAGAAACTGGTCGCGCAGCACGGTCTTGAACTGGCCGTTGTTCATTTCCGGCACGATGATCCGCTCATAGCCCTTGAGCAGCGCGCCGAGCCCACGCGGCAGCGGCCAGATGTGGCGGACGTGAATGTGGCTCGCGTCGAGACCGCGCTGGCGCGCCCGGCGCACCGCCTGGTGGATCGGTCCGAAGGTCGAGCCCCAGCCGACCACCGCCAGCTTGCCGCCGGCCTGGCCCAACGTCACTTCCTGCTCGGGAACGGCGTCGGCGATGCCCTGCACCTTCGCCGCGCGCAGGTCGGTCATCGCCTGATGGTTCTCGGGTGAGTAATCGATATGGCCGGTCCGCAGGTTCTTCTCGATGCCGCCGACGCGGTGCATCAGGTCCGGCGTCCCCGGCTTGATCCATACCCGCGCCAATTTGGCGTCGCGCGCATAGGCCCTGACGCCTTCGCCTTCCGCCGGCGGCGCCTCGTGGAACTGCACCGGAAAGGGCTGGTAGGTGGCCATGTCGGGCACCTTCCACGGCTCCGCCGCATTGGCGATATAGCCGTCGGTCAGCAGCAGCACCGGCGTCATATATTGGGTGGCGATGCGGCATGCTTCGATCGCGCAGTCGAACGCATCGGCGGGCGAGCGCGCGGCGATCACCGGCATCGGCGAATCGGCGTTGCGGCCATAGACCGCCTGGTAAAGGTCCGACTGCTCGGTCTTGGTGGGAAGGCCGGTCGACGGGCCTCCACGCTGCGAGTTGACGATCACCAAGGGAAGCTCGGCGACGATCGCCAGCCCGATCGCCTCGGTCTTCAACGCGATTCCCGGCCCGGACGAAGAGGTGACGCCGAGCGACCCGGCGAAGCTCGCGCCGATCGCGCTGGCGACGGCGGCGATCTCATCCTCGGCCTGGAACGTCGTGACTCCAAATTCCTTCAGCCGCGACAGATGGTGGAGGATCGCAGAGGCCGGCGTGATCGGATAGCCGCCGAAGAACATCGGCAGGCCGGCCAGCTTCGCACCGGCGACCAGCCCGATCGAGACCGCCTCGGCGCCGGTGACGGTGCGGTAGAGGCCCGGGTCGGCAGGCGCCGGATCGATATGATGCTGGTGAAGCTGGCCGCCGATCTCGGCGGTCTCGCCATAAGCGTGACCGGCATCCAGGGCGGCGATATTGGCGTCGGCCAACTGCGGCGCCTTGGCGAACTTGGTCTTGAGCCACTGTTCGATCGGCGCGCGGTCGCGATCGAACATCCACAGCGCCAGACCCAGCGTCCACATGTTCTTGCAGCGCAGCGCCTCCTTGTTGCCAAGCCCGAACGGCTTGACCGCATCGAGCGTCAGCTGGCTGATGTTGAACGACAGCAAAGTCCATTTGGCGAGCGAGCCGTCCTCGAGCGGATTGCTCTCATAGCCGGCCTTGGCAAGGTTGCGGGCGCCGAACTCGCCCTCGTCGGCGATGATCAGGCCGCCGGGCTTCAACGCGTCGACGTTGGTCTTGAGCGCCGCCGGATTCATCGCGACCAGCACGTCCGGCGCGTCGCCGGCGGTCTCGACAGCGCTCGATCCGAAATTGATCTGGAAGGCCGAGACTCCGAAGGTCGTCCCCTGCGGCGCGCGTATTTCGGCCGGGAAATCGGGGAAGGTGGCAAGATCGTTGCCGGCAAGCGCGGTCGAAAGCGTGAACTGACCGCCAGTCAATTGCATGCCGTCGCCGCTGTCGCCCGCAAAGCGAACCACGACCGCCTCCAACGGCACGTCGGCCCCCGCCTCTTCGGCCGTCACCAGATGTCTGGCTGTCGCCATTGCCTCTCCTTCCCTTTGCCCTTCCTCTCATCCTCTAGCCCCGTCGTCGCGGAAGAACAATCGATGCGTGCAGCATTGAAACCATTCACTAAAGAGGCTGAACAGACAATGATTCGATGGGAAGCGCTTTCATGAGCCCGAACGACCAGTCTGGCTACCGTCCCGCGGCGGGAATCATGCTGCTCAATCACGACGGCAAAGTGTTCGTCGGACAGCGCCTCGACAGCACATTGGAGGCCTGGCAGATGCCGCAGGGCGGCCTCGACGAAGGGGAGGATCCGGTCGAGGGCGCCTACCGCGAGCTCGAGGAGGAAACGGGCATCAACCGCACGCTGGTGGAGATCGTCGCCCGCTGCCCGATCGAGCTGACGTACGACCTGCCCGAGGATCTGATCGGCAAGCTGTGGAAAGGGCGCTGGCGCGGCCAGCGCCAGACCTGGTTCCTGGCCCGCTTCCTCGGCGCCGACGAGGATGTCGACATCGCGACCGCCGATCCCGAGTTCCGCGCCTGGAAATGGGCCGAACCGGCCGAGCTTCCGGCGATGATCGTTCCGTTCAAGAAGCAGCTTTATACCGACGTGCTGGAAGCCTTTCGGGAGTGGCTGTAAGAGCTTTCCGATCGGCCGACATCGAAGGCGCGCAAAATGTGCGGCGGGCGGTGCGAGAGGCCGCCGGAAAGGTGGATGCGTGATGGCTGATGATGCGCCGGGAGTCCGTGTCGAAGCCCGGCTGATTCCCTTTCCGAAATCGATCAGCTCCGCGGCGATCGCGCACTTGGCATCGCTGGTTGGTCCCGATGGAATATCCTATAATGCGATCGCGCAGCCGGCGCCGGACGATCTGGAGGGATGGCATCAAACCAAGGAAAGGGTGACGGCGTTCCTGACGGACCTCATCTCCGCGCGCGCTGCCGAACTGCGATCGGGCGTCGAGACGATCGAAATGGGCGGAGTCGTCGTGCAGATGGCGACACCGGCAGAGGGTGCCGCGCCCGGCAGAGCCTATCTGGACGTGCACGGCGGCTCCCTTGTCTTCGGTGAAGGCGCGTTTTGCCGCTTCGGAGCCCGCCGAGCGGCGGATAACCACGGCGTCCGATGCTTTGGTGTCGATTATCGGATGCCGCCCGAGCACCCCTATCCGGCTGCGCTGGATGACTGCGTCGCCGTCTATCGGGCGCTTCTGAAAGATTACGCCCCCGAGAACATCATCGTCGGAGGCCAATCCGCCGGGGGCAATCTGGCCGCGGCAACCGTGCTACGTGCCCGCGACGAGGGATTGCCGATGCCGGCCGGGCTGGTTCTGCTCACTCCGGAGCTGGACCTGACCGAATCCGGCGACACGTTCGAAACCAACCGCTGGGTCGATGTCATGTTGCCGCGCCCGCTCATGAACGCGAACCTGCTGTACGCCGGCGGACACGATCTCGCGCATCCGTATCTTTCACCGCTGTTCGGCGATTTCAGCGGCGGGTTTCCGACGACATTTCTCCAAGCCGGCACACGCGACCTGTTCCTTTCGAACACGGTTCGAATGCACCGGGCTCTCCGGCGCGCGCGCGTGCCGGTGGAGCTGCACGTCTTCGAGGGCATGCCCCACGGGGGTTTTATGGGGATGACTCCCGAAGACGAGGAGATGGACGAGGAACTCAGGAGGTTCGTCGCCGAAAGCTGGGGGAAATCGACACCCGCCGTTTAGGCGGCCGGAGGCCCTGCCGGCAGCGCGGATTGCTTTCGGCGTGAATCCGCTCGTCCGAAGCCTCGGCAGCGGGAATGAACGCCTTCCTTTCCGCCACCGAAGCTGCGGCGCCGCTCAACGCACATGTTGACTCTGCACTATAAAAGGTACATGGACTTTATAAGGGCCACCCATGGAGCAACCGCCGCAGAAGATAGAAGTGGTATTCTTCAAGAGCGCGGGAGGCAACGAGCCAGTCCGCGATTGGCTGAGCGGGCTTCCGATCGAGAGTCGACGACTGGTGGGCCAGGATCTGCAGAGGGTCCAATATCTACGCGCTGCATAGCTTTATCAAGAAGGCGCAAAAGACGCCCCCGTCGGACTTGAAATTAGCGCGCGAGCGCAAGAAGGAGGTCGAAAATGGCTGAGAATCGTCACAAAGGATCGACGCTGGACAGCTTCCTGGAGAAAGACGGTGTGCTTGCCGAATTCCAGGCAAGGGCGATCAAGGAAGTCATCGCTTGGCAGCTTGCCGAGGCGATGCGCGAGCGCAAGCTCAGTAAGAATCGCCTTGCAATGATGATGCACACCAGCCGCACTCAGGTGAACCGCGTGCTCGACCCCAACGATGGAAATGTCACGATCGAGACGCTGCAACGTGCAGCCCAAATCGTAGGACGCCGGGTACAACTTCAACTCGTTTAACGTAGGCACAGGATCGCCGAATAGCTGCAGCAAGGTTTGAGGCGGCAATCTCACAAAAACGCCATCGACCGCCGCAAACCAAGCGCAAGGCTTGGCTTTCGGCGTGAATCCGCTCGTCCGCGGGCCTATATGCATATTGGAATGGACGCCCTCTCCGCCACCGAAGCTACGGCGCTGGAGCCGATCGACGGCGACGCGATGCTCGGACAGGTCCAGAGCTGGGCCGCGGTCAACAGCGGGTCGCACAATCGCGAAGGATTGGCGCGCATCGCGGACATGCTCGCGGACGCCTTTTCCGCCTTGCCCGGCGCGCTCAGCCTGCGGGACGCCGAACATGGCGAGCGCATGACCGACAAAGGGACGTTGGAACCGGTCGAATATGGCCGCAACCTCCATCTCGCGGTTCGGCCGGAGGCGCCGGTGCAGCTGCTGCTCACCGGCCATATGGATACGGTCTACGGCGTCGATCATCCGTTCCAGCAACTTGCCTGGCGCGCGCCGGGCGTGCTCGGAGGGCCCGGCGTGGCCGACATGAAGGGCGGACTTGCGGTGCTGATGGCGGCGTTGAAGGCGGTCGAGGCTTCGCCCGCGGCGCGGCGGATCGGCTACGAGCTGGTGATCAACAGCGACGAGGAGCTCGGCTCGCCGGGTTCCGCGGCCCTGATCGCGGAGGCCGCACGCGGCAAGGCGGCCGGCTTCACCTACGAGCCCGCGCTCGACGCCGATGGAACGCTGGCCGGCGCCCGGCCCGGAAGCGGCAATTTCTCGATCCTGCTGTCGGGGCGCAGCGCCCATGCCGGACGCAACCCGGAGGACGGACGCAATGCGGTCGTCGCGGCCGCCGACCTCGTGCTCCGCCTCGCCGCGCTTGCCGGCCCCGGCCTCGGCATCAACCCGGCGCGGATCGACGGCGGCGGCCCGAACAATATCGTCCCCGATCGCGCCGTCGTGCGGGTCAACATCAGACCGCGCACCGCCGAGGACAAGCAAGGCGCCGAGACGGCGCTGCGCGACGCCATCGCCGGGGTCGCGGCCGCGCACGAGGTGACGGCCGCCACGCACGGCGGCTTCGCGCGTCCCCCCAAAGCCTTCGACCCAGCTACCCGCAAGCTCTTCGCCTTCGTCGGCGATTGCGGCGCGGCGCTCGGCCAGCCGATCGGCTGGCGCGACAGCGGCGGCGTATGCGACGGCAACAATATCGCGGCGCTCGGCGTGCCCGTGGTCGACACGATGGGCGCGCGCGGCGGGGAGATCCACAGCGCCGAGGAATATCTGATCGTCGACAGCCTTGCCGAACGCGCGCGCCTGTCGGCGCTCGCCATGCTCCGCCTTGCCGCGGGAGACGGTCCGTGAGCCACCGTGTACGCGCCGCGCGCAACGAGGATTTCCAGGCCATCTACGAAATGGCAAAGCTGACCGGCGGCGGCTTCACCAACCTGCCGCCCGATCGCGGCGCCCTGGTCGAAAAGCTGGCGCGCTCGGAACGGGCGTTCGGGCGCGACGAGGACAGCTGCGCCGACGATCTGTTCCTGTTCGTGGTCGAGAACGACAGGGGACAGATCAGGGGCACTTGCCAGATCTTCGCCATGGTCGGCAGCGACTCGCCTTTCTACAGCTACCGGATCAGCACGCTCACCCAGACCTCCAAGGCGCTGGGCCGCGTATTCCGCGCCGAAATGCTGAGCCTGGTCACCGACTTCGACGGATCGTCGGAGGTCGGCGGCCTGTTCCTCCATCCCAGCGAACGCGCAAGCGGGCTCGGCCTGCTGCTCGCCCGCAGCCGCTACCTGTTCATCAAGCAGCATCGCCAGCGGTTCGGCGACCGGCTGATCGCCGAGCTGCGCGGGGTGATCGACGAAGCGGGAGGATCGCCCTTCTGGGACGCGATCGCCGGCCGCTTTTTCGGCATGAGCTTTCAGGAGGCCGACGAGTTCAACGCCGCGCACGGCAGCCAGTTCATCGCCGATCTGATGCCCAAGACGCCGATCTACACGGCGATGCTTCCGGAAAGCGCGCGCTCGGTGATGGGCGTGCCGCATCCTTCGGGGCGCGCGGCGATGAAGATGCTCGGGCGCGAGGGCTTCACCTATGATTGCTA
>DATFHP010000109.1:0-42398 GCA_035248285.1 Allosphingosinicella sp.
GCCGCCTCGTCCTGGCAATAATGTGCGAGCGCATCGGCGAAGGCTTCGATCGCGCCGCCGCGGAGCAGGCGGCCGCTGACGCCGTCGATCACCAGGCTCTGGCTGCCGATCGCGATCGCGGCGACGACGGGGAGGCCCACCGCCATCGCTTCCAGCGTGACGTTGCCGAAGGTTTCGGTCACCGACGGGTTGAACAAGATATCCATCGATGCGACCGCGCGGCCCAGATCGGACCCGGTCTGATAGCCGACGAAAATGGCGCTCGGCAGGCGTTTCTCGAACCAGGCGCGCGCCGGCCCGTCGCCGACGACGAGCACCTGATGCCGGATCTGACGCCGTTCGAGATGGTCGATCGCATCGGAGAAGACGTCGAGGCCCTTTTCCATCACCAGCCGGCCGACGAAGCCGATGACCGGCATGTCGTCGCCGACGCCGAGGCCGCGGCGCCATTCCATGTCGCGCCGCGCGGGATCGAATATCTCGCGGTCGATGCCGCGGCTCCAGATACCGACGTCATAGTTCATGCGCTGCTCGCGCAGCAGCTGGGCCATCGATTCCGATGGGGCGAAGAGCGCGTCGCAGCCGCGGTACAGCCGGCGCATCAGCGCTTCCACCAGGGGTTCGAGGAAGGCGAGGCCGTAATAGCGGAAATAGGTTTCGAAGCGGGTATGCACCGATGCGATCACGGGCACATCCATGTCATGCGCCAGCCGCACCGCGGCGCGGCCGAGCAGCTCGGGGCTGGCGATGTGGAACATATTGGGATTGAAGCGCCGGATATCGCGCCTGACGCGGCGCGGCATGTAGATCGGGGCGCGATATTCCTCGCGTCCCGGGATCTTGATCGCGGGCACGCTCACGATCTTGCCGTTCGGCGGGAAGGCGGGATGATCGGTCGTCGGCGAATAGATGCGCACCGTCGCGCCGCTGCGCAGTAGATATTCGACCAGCCGGTTCAGCGCCTGGTTCGCGCCGTCGCGGACGTAATTATAATTGCCGCTGAACAGCGCGATGCGAAGGGCGGAAACGTCCATCGGGATGGTGAGTAGTCGGTGGGGACGGAAAGGCAATCCTCCCCATTCATGGGGAGGGGGACCGCACGCAGTGCGGTGGAGGGGGTTCCGCGACCTACACCAATCCCCTCCACCAGCCTACGGCCGGTCCTCCTCCCCGCGAGGCGGGGAGGATTACTCTATTCCTGCAAATATTCGCCGGCGTCGGCGTCGGTGCCATGGCCTTCGGGGGCCACGGCGCCGAGTGGATCGTCGCCGATCGCCGCTTCGGGTCCCTGCGCCAATTCCGCCGCATGCTCCTCGGCCGCGGTGTTGGGAAGCACCAGCGACTCCTGCAGCTTGCGATGCTGGGCGCGAAGCGCGGCATCGCGGCTGGTCGCGGCGATACGCATGCGGTTCATGCCCGCGCCGGTGCCCGCCGGGATCAGACGTCCGACGATGACGTTCTCCTTGAGGCCCTGGAGCGTGTCGATCTTGCCCTGCACCGAAGCTTCGGTGAGGACGCGCGTCGTCTCCTGGAACGAAGCGGCCGAGATGAAGCTGCGCGTCTGCAGGCTCGCCTTGGTGATGCCGAGCAGCACCGGCTTGCCTTCGGCGAGATGCTTCTTCTGCGCCTTCAGCCGGACATTGACTTCGTTCATCTCGATGAGGTCGATCTGCTCGCCGGGCAGGAAGGTGCTGTCGCCGGCCTCGGTGATCTCGACCTTCTGCAGCATCTGGCGAACGATCACCTCGATGTGCTTGTCGTTGATCTTCACGCCCTGCAGACGATAGACCTCCTGGATCTCCGACACGAGATATTCGGCCAGCGCCTCGACGCCCAGCACCTCCAATATGTCGTGCGGATCGGGGCTGCCCGCGATCAGATTGTCGCCGCGCTTGACGAAATCGCCTTCCTGCACGTCGATGACCTTGGACTTGGGCACCAGATATTCGACCGGATCGCCGCCGTCATCGGGGCGGATCGCGATCTTGCGCTTGGCCTTGTAATCCTTGCCGAATTCGATCCGGCCGGAGATTTTGGCGATGATCGCATTCTCCTTGGGCTTGCGCGCCTCGAACAGTTCCGCCACCCGCGGCAGACCGCCGGTGATGTCACGCGTCTTGGCCGCCTCGCGCGAAACGCGGGCGAGCACCTCGCCGGCCGCGACGACCTGGCCGTCCTCGACCGACAGCATCGCGCCCGGCGACAGCATGTAGCGCGCCGCCTCGCCGCTCTTTTCGTCGAGCAAGGTGATGCGCGGACGCAGATCCTCCTTCGCGCGCGACGAGCCGCGGAATTCGGTGACGACGCGCTGGGCGATGCCGGTCGCTTCGTCGATCTGCTCGGTCAGCGTCTTGTTCTCGACCAGATCCTGGAACTTCACGGTGCCGCCCTTTTCGGTGATCACCGGCATCATGAACGGATCCCATTCGGCGATCCGATCGCCCTTGGTGACGATATGGCCATGATCGCCCAGCAGATGCGCGCCATAGGGAATGCGGTGCACCGCGCGCTCGCGGCCGTCCATGTCGACGATCGCCAGCTCGCCGCTGCGCGACATCGCGACACGGCGGCCGCGCGCGTCGATGATCGTCGGCAGGTCGCGAAGCTCGATCGTGCCATCCGACGAAGCCTCGAGGTTCGAGGTTTCGTTGAGCTGCGCCGCGCCGCCGATGTGGAAGGTCCGCATCGTCAGCTGGGTGCCCGGCTCGCCGATCGACTGCGCCGCGATCACCCCGACCGCCTCGCCGATGTTCACCGGCGTGCCGCGCGCAAGATCGCGCCCGTAGCATTTGCCGCACACGCCGGTCTCGCTCTCGCAGATCAATGGCGAACGGATCTTCACCGACTGGACGCCCATCTCGTCGATGCGCGTAGCCGCGGCCTCGTCGATCAGCTCGCCTTCCTTGGCGAGCACGTCGCCGGTCTTGTCGTCGACGATGTCTTCGGCCGGCGTGCGGCCGAGGATGCGCTCGCCGAGCGATGCGATCACCGCGCCGCCCTGGACGATGGCGCGCATGTCGAGCGAGCGATCGGTCTTGCAATCCTCCTCGACGATCACGCAATCCTGGCTGACGTCGACCAGCCGGCGCGTCAGATAGCCCGAATTGGCGGTCTTGAGCGCGGTGTCGGCGAGGCCTTTGCGGGCCCCGTGGGTCGAGTTGAAATATTCAAGGACGGTCAAACCTTCCTTGAAGTTCGAGATGATCGGAGTCTCGATGATCTCGCCCGACGGCTTGGCCATCAGGCCGCGCATGCCGGCAAGCTGCTTCATCTGCGCCTGCGATCCGCGGGCGCCGGAATGCGCCATCATGTAGATCGAGTTGATCGGCGCCATCCGGCCGTGCTCGTCCTTGGGCTGCGCCTTGATCTTGTCCATCATGGCGTTGGCGACCTGGTCGCCGCAGCGGCTCCATGCGTCGATCACCTTATTGTACTTTTCCTGCTGGGTGATCAGGCCATCCTGATATTGCTGCTCGTAATCCTTGACCAAGGATCGGGTGTCGTCGACCAGCTGGATCTTCTCCGGCGGGATGATCATGTCGTCCTTGCCGAAGCTGATGCCGGCGCGGAACGCGTGGCGGAAGCCGAGGCCCATGATCGCATCGGCGAACAGCACCGTCTCCTTCTGGCCGGTGTGGCGATAGACGGTGTCGATGACGTCGCCGATCTCCTTCTTGGTCAGCAGGCGGTTGACGGTTTCGAACGGCACCTTGTGGCTCATCGGCAGCGTCTCGCCGATCAGCATGCGGCCCGGTGTGGTCTCGACCCGCCTCATATATTCCTTGCCGGCCTCATCGACCTGCGGGACGCGGCTGATGATCTTGCTGTGCAGCGTCACGGCCTTGGCGAACAGCGCCTGGTGGACTTCGGTCATGTCGGCCAGGATCGAGCCTTCGCCGGGCTCGCCGTCGCGCTCCATCGACAGATAATAGAGTCCGAGCACCATATCCTGCGACGGGACGATGATCGGCTTGCCGTTGGCCGGGGACAGGATGTTGTTGGTCGACATCATCAGCACGCGCGCCTCGAGCTGCGCCTCGAGGCTCAGCGGGACGTGCACGGCCATCTGGTCGCCGTCGAAGTCGGCGTTGAAGGCGGCGCAGACCAAGGGATGGAGCTGGATCGCCTTGCCCTCGATCAGCACCGGCTCGAACGCCTGGATGCCGAGCCGGTGGAGCGTCGGGGCGCGATTGAGCAGCACCGGATGTTCGCGGATCACCTCGTCGAGGATGTCCCAGACTTCCTTGCGCTCCTTCTCGACCCACTTCTTCGCCTGCTTCAGCGTCATCGACAGGCCCTTGGCGTCGAGCCGCGAATAGATGAACGGCTTGAACAGCTCGAGCGCCATCTTCTTGGGCAGGCCGCATTGATGGAGCTTGAGCTCCGGACCGGTGACGATCACCGAACGGCCCGAATAATCGACCCGCTTGCCGAGCAGATTCTGACGGAAACGGCCCTGCTTGCCCTTGAGCATGTCGGACAGCGACTTCAACGGGCGCTTGTTGGCGCCGGTGATGGTGCGGCCGCGCCGTCCGTTGTCGAACAAGGCGTCGACCGACTCCTGCAGCATGCGCTTTTCGTTGCGCACGATGATGTCCGGTGCGCGCAGCTCGATCAGCCGCTTCAGCCGGTTGTTGCGGTTGATCACGCGGCGGTAGAGGTCGTTGAGGTCGGAGGTCGCGAAGCGGCCGCCGTCGAGCGGCACCAGCGGCCGCAGCTCGGGCGGGATCACCGGGATGACGTCGAGGATCATCCATTCGGGGCGGTTGCCCGATTCGAGAAAGCTTTCGACCACTTTCAGGCGCTTGATGATCTTCTTGGGCTTCAGCTCCGACTTGGTCTCGGCCAGCTCCTTGAGCAGATCCTCGCGCTCGCCCTCGAGATCGAGGTCGATCATCATCTGCTTGACCGCCTCGGCGCCGATCCCCGCCGAGAAGGCGTCCTCGCCATATTGGTCCTGCGCCTCGATCAGCTCGTCCTCGTTGAGCAGCTGATATTTCTCGAGCGCGGTCAGGCCCGGCTCGATCACCACATAGGATTCGAAATAGAGGATGCGCTCGAGCTGCTTGAGCTGCATGTCGAGCAGCAGGCCGATCCGGCTCGGCAGCGACTTCAGGAACCAGATGTGCGCGACCGGCGCGGCCAGCTCGATATGGCCCATACGCTCGCGGCGTACCTTCGAGACGGTCACCTCGACGCCGCACTTCTCGCAGACGATCCCCTTGTATTTCATGCGCTTGTACTTGCCGCACAGACATTCGTAATCCTTGATCGGACCGAAGATGCGGGCGCAGAACAGGCCGTCGCGCTCAGGCTTGAAGGTGCGGTAGTTGATCGTTTCGGGCTTCTTGATCTCGCCGAACGACCACGAACGGATGCGCTCCGGCGACGCGATGCCGATCTGGATCTGGTCGAAGGTCTCCGGCTTGGCGACCGGATTGGCGAAGGTGCTCAGTTCGTTCATCTCTTCTTCCTCATCTGATCCCTCTCCCCTTGCGGGAGAGGGAGGGACCCGCCGCCGTCAGGCGGTGGGAGGGGGAGGGGAGGCTGGAAACACCCCTCTCCCAACCCTCTCCCGCAAGGGGAGAGGGCTCAGGATTTCTACTCCGCGGCCAGCTGCTGGTCGTCGTCGGTGCCGTTGGTGACCGCGTTCAGTTCGACGTTGAGGCCGAGCGAGCGCATTTCCTTGACCAGCACGTTGAAGCTTTCCGGAATGCCGGCCTCGAACGTGTCGTCGCCCTTGACGATCGCCTCATAGACCTTGGTGCGGCCGATCACGTCGTCGGACTTCACCGTCAGCATTTCCTGAAGCGTGTAGGCGGCGCCATAGGCCTGGAGCGCCCACACCTCCATCTCCCCGAAGCGCTGGCCGCCGAACTGCGCCTTGCCGCCCAGCGGCTGCTGGGTGACGAGGCTGTAGGGCCCGATCGAGCGCGCGTGGATCTTGTCGTCGACGAGGTGGTGCAGCTTGAGCATGTAGATATAGCCCACCGTCACCTTGCGGTCGAAAGGATCGCCGGTGCGCCCGTCGAACAATTCGACCTGGCCGCTATCGTCGAGGCCCGCCTTGCGCAGCATCTCCGACACGTCGGGCTCGCGCGCGCCGTCGAACACCGGCGTGCCCATCGGGATGCCGCCCACCAGGTTCGACGCCAGCTCCATGATATGCTCGTCGTCGCGGGCGTCGATCTCCTTCTTGTAATGCGCGCCGTAGATGTCCTTGAGCTTGGCGCGCATCTGCTTGGTGTCGGAGGCGTCGATACCCTTGCCCCGTTCGTGCATCGCATCGAGCATCTCGGCGATCTGGCGGCCGAGGCCGCGCGCCGCCCAACCCAGATGCGTCTCGAAGATCTGGCCGACGTTCATCCGGCTCGGCACGCCCAGCGGATTGAGGACGATATCGACCGGCGTGCCGTCTTCGAGGAAGGGCATGTCCTCCTGCGGAAGGATGCGGCTGATCACGCCCTTGTTGCCGTGGCGGCCGGCCATCTTGTCGCCCGGCTGGAGCTTGCGCTTCACCGCGACGAACACCTTGACCATCTTGAGCACGCCCGGCGGCAGCTCGTCGCCGCGCTCGAGCTTCTCGATGCGATCCTCGAGCCGGCGGCGGATCACCGCTTCGGCATCGTCATATTGGGTCTTGACCGCTTCGAGGTCGGCCTGGACCTTGTCGTCCTTGACCGCGAACTTCCACCATTCGTGGCGTTCGGCCGCTTCGAGGCCGGCCTCGTCGATGGTCGCCCCCTTCTTGACGCCCTTGGGCGCAGCCGTGGCGACCTGGCCGAGCAGCATTTCCTTGAGCCGCGAATAGGTCGCGCGCTTGAGGATCGAGCGCTCGTCCTCGCTGTCCTTGCGGAGCCGATCCTTCTCCTCGGCCTGGATGGCGCGGGTGCGGTCGTCGATGTCGATGCCGTGGCGGTTGAACACGCGCACTTCGACCACCGTGCCCGAAACCCCCGGCGGCAGCCGCAGCGACGTGTCGCGCACGTCCGAGGCCTTTTCGCCGAAGATGGCGCGGAGCAATTTCTCCTCGGGCGTCATCGGGCTTTCGCCCTTGGGCGTGATCTTGCCGACCAATATGTCGCCCGGCTCGACCTCGGCGCCGATATAGACGATCCCTGCTTCATCGAGGTTTCGCAGGGCTTCCTCGCCGACATTGGGGATGTCGCGGGTGATGTCCTCCGGCCCCAATTTGGTGTCGCGGGCCATCACCTCGAATTCCTCGATGTGGATCGAGGTGAAGACGTCGTCCTTGACGATCCGTTCGGAGATCAGGATCGAATCCTCGAAATTATAGCCGTTCCAGGGCATGAAGGCGACGAGCACGTTCCGGCCCAGCGCCAGCTCGCCCAGGTCGGTCGAGGGGCCGTCGGCGATGACCTCGCCGCCATTGACCACGTCGCCCACCTTCACCAGCGGCCGCTGGTTGATGCAGGTGTTCTGGTTCGATCGCTGGAACTTCATCAGCGTGTAGATGTCGACGCCCGACTTGCCGGCCTCGACCTCGCCGGTCGCGCGCACGACGATGCGGGTCGCGTCGACCTGGTCGACGATGCCGCTGCGGCGCGCGGCGATCGCGGCGCCTGAATCGCGCGCCACCGTCTCTTCCATGCCGGTGCCGACCAGCGGTGCTTCGGCGCGAAGCAGCGGCACCGCCTGGCGCTGCATGTTCGATCCCATCAGCGCGCGGTTGGCGTCGTCATTCTCGAGGAACGGAATCAGCGAGGCGGCGACCGACACCAATTGCTTGGGGCTGACGTCCATCAGCGTGATCTGCTCGCGCGGCGCCATCAGGAAATCGCCGGCGCGGCGTGACGAGACGATCTCCTCGCCGAAGCTGCGATCGTCGTTCAGCTCGGCATTGGCCTGGGCGATCGTGTGCTTGGCCTCTTCCATCGCCGACAGATAGACGACCTCGTCGGTCACCTTGCCGTCGACGACCTTGCGGTAAGGCGTTTCGATGAAGCCGTATTTGTTGACCCGGCTGAAGCTCGCGAGGCTGTTGATGAGGCCGATGTTCGGGCCTTCGGGAGTCTCGATCGGGCAGATCCGGCCATAATGGGTCGGGTGGACGTCGCGTACCTCGAAGCCCGCGCGCTCGCGGGTGAGGCCGCCCGGGCCCAAGGCCGAGACGCGTCGTTTGTGCGTCACTTCGGACAGCGGGTTGGTCTGGTCCATGAACTGCGACAGCTGCGAGGAGCCGAAGAATTCTCGCACCGCGGCGACCGCCGGCTTGGCGTTGATGAGGTCGTTCGGCATCACCGTCGACACGTCGACCGAGCTCATCCGCTCCTTGACCGCGCGCTCCATGCGCAACAGCCCGACGCGATACTGGTTCTCGAGCAACTCGCCCACCGAACGGACGCGCCGGTTGCCGAGATTGTCGATATCGTCGATCTCGCCCTTGCCGTCCTTCAGGCCGACGAGGGTCTTGACCACGGCGATGATGTCTTCCCTGCGCAGCGTCGTCACCGTGTCCTCGGCGTCGAGATCGAGGCGCATGTTGAGCTTGACGCGGCCGACCGCGGACAGATCGTAGCGCTCGGGATCGAAGAACAGGCCTTCGAACAAGGCTTCGGCGGTCTCGCGCGTGGGCGGCTCGCCGGGGCGCATCACGCGGTAGATGTCGGCCAGCGCATGGTCGCGATCCTCGGCCTTGTCGGCCTTCAGCGTGTTGCGCATCCAGGCGCCGGTGTTGATGTGATCGATGTCGAGTAGCTCGATGCGGTTGATGCCGGCCTGGTCGAGCTTCTCGAGATTCTCCGGCGTGAGCTCGTCGCCCGCCTCGATATAGATTTCTCCGGTCGTCTCGTTGATGAGATCGAAGGCCGAATAGCGGCCGAAAATCTCCTCGGTGGGGATCAGCAGCTCCTTGAGGCCGTCCTTGGCCGCCTTGTTGGCGGCGCGCGGGCTGACCTTCTGGCCGGCCGGGAACACGATTTCGCCCGACTTGCCGTCGACGACGTCGAAAGTCGGCTTCTGGCCGCGCCATTGCTCGGCGACGAACGGGATCTGCCAACCGTCCTTGCCGCGGACGAAGGTGACCCGGTCGTAGAAGGTGTTGAGGATGTCCTCGCTCGACAGGTCGAGGGCGTGCAGCAGCGCCGTCACCGGCAGCTTGCGCTTGCGGTCGATGCGGACGTTGACGATGTCCTTGGCGTCGAACTCGAAATCGAGCCAGGAGCCGCGATAGGGAATGACGCGCGCGGCGAACAGGAACTTGCCCGAGGCATGGGTCTTGCCGCGGTCGTGATCGAACAGCACGCCAGGCGAGCGGTGCATCTGGCTGACGATCACCCGTTCGGTGCCGTTGATGATGAAGGTGCCGTTCTTGGTCATGAGCGGCATGTCGCCCATGTAGACGTCCTGCTCCTTGATATCGAGCACGCTGCGCGTCTCGGTATCGGGATCGACCTCGAACACGATCAGGCGCAGGGTGACGCGCATCGGCGCGGCATAGGTCATGCCCCGCTGGCGGCACTCGTCGGTGTCATATTTGGGATCCTCGAGCTCGTAATTGACGAAGTCGAGCTCGGCGGTGCCGGCGAAGTCGCGGATCGGGAAGACCGAACGAAGCGTTTTCTCGAGGCCGGAGACATAGCCGTCCTGGGGACGCGAGCGGAGGAACTGCTCGTAGCTTTCGCGCTGAACCTCGATGAGGTTCGGCATTTCGGACACTTCGTGGATGTTGCCGAAGATCTTGCGGATTCGCCTGGACGCGGTCGTCGACCGCTCCGGAGCTGCCTTGGTCGCCATGGAGTCTTTCGCCTCGTTGCCTGTAACGGGTGCGCATCAGACGCAAAAAGCCGCGTGTTCTCCCGACTGGAAAACCGCAGCTTCAGCGTCCGATAATACCCCAGCCGATCCATGCGTACGATGCGCTGCGCGACGGCGCACCATGTCCCGAAAGGCTGAGGTGATGAAGGTTATCTAGTAACGCGGACTCCCAAAGTAAAGCCTGTCAAGGGCGATTTTTGGGGAAGGGCGGGGGAGAGGCACGGCTTGGCGCAATTGGCCAAGCAGGAGGTTGACGGCGCCGCACGCGGAGCCGCGGCTTTGTTCAGCATGTCGTTATGCCGCCATCCACGACCAGGCTGGATCCGGTGATGTAGGAGGCCTCGTCGCTCGCGAGGAACAGCACGGCGCGGGCAACCTCGATCGGCTGTCCTATCCGTCCCATCGGAATTCGGGCCAGCGCCCCGGCAAGAATTTCGGGAACCGCCGTGATCGAAGTGACCATCGGCGTTTCCGTGAAGCCCGGATGTACCGAATTTATCCGAATGTTGCGTTTGGCGAATTCGAGTGCCGCCGTCTTCGTCAATAAATGAGATCCCGCTTTTGATGCCGTATAGGCGGGGTGGACGTTGGGAAAGGCGACGAACGCGCTTATCGACGAGATGTTTACGATCGATCCGCCGCCGGCGTTCTCCATGTGCGGGGTCACAGCCTTGATCCCGAGAAACTGACTGCGGACATTGATGTCCATGATTCTTGTAAAATCATCGGCATTGGCGTCGTCCCACGGGCCGGGAGGACCAGCCATGCCGGCATTGTTTACCAGCACATCGATCTGGCCGTAGCGCGTGATCGCAAGGTCGACCGCGGCGCGCCATTGCGCTTCGTCGGTGACGTCGAGAACGGCCGAGGACGCGTTCAGCCCGTCCGCAGACAATTCCGCAGCGAGTTTCGCGACTCCGTCCTCGCGTATGTCGGTGAGCAGAACGGATGCGCCTTCCTCGGCGAACAGCCGGCCTTCAGCCGCGCCCATGCCGCTTCCCGCGCCGGTTACGATGGCAACCTTGCTTTTCAGCCTTTTCAATCGATCCTCCTCCTGCCTCGATTCGGCCACCGCGCATGCAATCGCGCATTGCCGGCGGTGCCCATGTAGTCGCCGAATTCCGAGCGATCTATAAAGCGGCTGCTTTCGCGGTGACGCTTTAGCCTCGCGGGTTCCTTCACCAGATTCCTGGCACCAGCCGAAAGCGCACCTTGGCGGCATAGTCGGAATAGCCGGCAAGGCCTTGCCTCAGCACCGCTTCCTCGCCGAGCAGGCGTATGACGATGACTGCGAAGAAGGGGAGGAGGCCCAGCAGGCCCCAGAGCGAGCCGAGCATCAGCGGCGTCCCGATCGCGAAGGGGATGCAATAGGCGTACATCGGGTGCCGCACGACCGCATAGGGACCGGCGGCGATCACGACCTGGTTGCGTTCGTCCTGCACGCGCACGTTCGCCGCAGCGAAGCTGTTGGCGCGCAGCACGCTCGTCCAGCCCCAGAAGCCCCACAGCAGGAGAGCCGCGCCGAGTCCCTGCGCCCATAGCGGTGCGTGCGACCATCCGTAACGGCGCGCGTCGAGCGCAATGACGACGAACCACGCGCAGAACACGAGGAGGAGGGCGCCACCGATCGCACGGTCGCGTGGACGCTGATCGCGGCTCAACGGCGAGCGCATCCGCGCTGCGAGCAGGTCCGGATCGGCCTTCAGCAGCCACAGGCCCGTCGCGAGGCCATAGGCGCTGAAAAGAATGAGGTAGGCCCAACCCTGCGGCCACGCCCAGGTGCCGGCGGGAATGAACAGCAGCATTGCGAAGAAAAGGGCGCCGAGCAGGGAGCGGATCAGCAATTGCGCGGGCATGATCATTCTTCGTACAGCCCGATCTGGGGTCCGAACCCTAACATTGCGGATCGACATCTGAAACCGCCGACCCTTGCCGCCTTTCACGTCCAAGACAGCTGGTTCTTCGGGAGTTTCCCGGTTGGATCATGCACCGCGACCCGATCCGGCAGATCGGGGCCCCAATGCCACAGCACAAGGTTCTGATCGTCCGCTGTTGCGCCATTGGCGAAGCCCGGGACCAGAATCCCCGCATAACCGTCCGCCCTTAGCCGCCGCGTGACACCCCACGACTCCGGTTCCCGCCGGGCAATCAGCGCATCGCCCCACGCGCACGCCAGATCGCTGATCGCCACCCCCAGCACGGCGCGATCGGCCTCGGTCCGCAGATCGGCGACGTCGTCGCAGTCGACGTCGTAGCTGCACAGCACGTAGGGGGTCAGCCGGTGCGCGAAGCCCCCGGATACCTCGCGGAACACGGTGTTGAAGCTTAGCGAGAGATAGAGGGCCTCCAGGCCCGGCCAGTTGAAGCGCCGTCCTTTGAGCGCGGCCCCAGCGCCCGACAGCGGGTTCCAGGCCCAGTTGGGATCATGCGCCCGGAAACACTCGCCTTTGAACCTCAAGCGTATCCGCCGGTCGCCAGGTGATCGACGTAGTCACGGACCGCCGTGGCGTTGCCGGACTTCACCAGGGCTTCCGCGGTTCGGCCGCCAAAGGCCGGAATGGGCTCGGCGCGATACCAAGCCATGGCTTGGGCTGCGCCGCCGGCCCAGCCTTGAACGAGGTTGATGATCTCCAGCATCTCGCGCACGCGGCTCTGGGCCTTGGGGCCATCGCGGCGGCTGGCTTTCTGGAATACTTCGCGCGCGAGGCCCGCGGTGTCGGCGAGTTGAGCCTTGGACATGCTGAAAGCCTCGGCTACGTCATCGACCTTCACCGCGCCGCGATCGTCCATCAGGCTGGTCAGGGAGAAGCGGCCGGTAGTGGTGTGACGGAGACGTTTGCGCGTGCGTTGGCGTCTACCCGGTCCGGCTGCTGCTTTGGCTGCTTGCGTCATTTGCTGCTTCTTTGACCTATATTACGGTCAATATATAGGCGGGCGGCTTTGTTTGCAAATGATGACTCATGCTGCTCTCGAAGCGGCCAGTGCGTGCAGCCACTCCGGCTTCAGGTGCGCTCAGCACCGCAGCATCCTCCTCTCCAGGTCCGTCATCGCGCTGGCTATATGCCAGAAAACGCTGCACGACGGTTCTCGCTTCCTTTTCGGAGAGAATCGCATCTGCTTCTCGGCCGCCTCCAGCTTCATTGCCAGCGGCTTGATCGGATCGATCGGCGTGGCGACGCTAAGGCATGTGCGTGAGTCGCGTGCGCTGCTCTTTGCATCCGTGCCCATCCTGTTCGCCTTGCATCAATTCACCGAAGGGTTTGTCTGGCTCGGCCTGGACGGCCGGATCGGACCGGTGGCGCTCGCGCATGTCCTGTTCCTGTTCCTGTTCTACGCCGAGGGAGTCCTGCCTGTGCTGATGCCGCTCGCGGTCGCACTGATGGAACCGCCCGGCCGGCGCCGTCAGGCGATCACGGGGCTGACCGTCCTCGGCGCGCTGGTCAGCGTCTGGATGGTCTATGGGGTGGTCGCCTTTCCGAGCCGGGCTTTCGTCGAGCATCATTCGATCGCCTACCGCAATCCATTGACCGGCAATTTCTGGGTTTCCTGCCTGTACATACTCACCACCTGCGGCGCGCTGCTGCTTTCGACCTTTCGTGTCGTGCGATGGTACGGCGTGCTCAACGTGATTGGGTTGACTGTCGCGCAGACGGTCAAGGAATATGCCTTCGCCTCCGTCTGGTGCTTCTATGCCGCGATCCTGAGCGTCGTCATCTATTGGCAGTTCAGTCGCAACACCATCGACATAGCGACGCCCAACGGAACCTCGCCGATCCTCAGGCCGCTCCTTCTTCCCTGGCTGCGCCTGACTCGGGCAGGCATTGGAAGGGCGGGCGAGAGCCCCGACGCATGAGCGTGTCCCAGGCGGTGCCTCCATTCAACCCGTCAAGCCGTCAGCCGCCGACCAGCGCAACCAGATCCATCATCGCGCGCGGGGCCGCCAGGCCCGAAGGGGTGGCAACGTATCGGGGAACCCACATCGGCTGGAACTTGGCTTTGAAGGCGCGCAGGCCGCTGAAGCCGTACAATTGTTCGGCATGGCCGTAGATCAGGTGTCCGATCTGCGACCACAGCGGCGCCAGCCGATCGCCCTTCAGGCCTGACAATGGGGCCATGCCGAGGTTGAAGCGACGATAGCCTTGGGCGGCGCCCCATTGCATCAGGCGCACGAAGAGGAAGTCCATGGCGCCATAAGGCATGACCGGCATGTGGCGCATCATGTCGACCGATATCTCGGCCCGATCGTCTGTTTTCCATATGTTGGCGAACGCCACGATCCGGCCTTCGAGCCGAAGCACCGCAATGTCGAAATGCGCGAGATAGTCCGGGTCGAAGCGGCCGACGCTGAACCTTTTTTCGCTGCCCACCTTTCCGCTGAGCCACGCGTCCGAAACCGTCCGAAGCGCCGGCCCGCAGGCGGCGGCGTCGGCAGCCGGGAGGACTTCGAACCGAAGGCCCGCCGCTTCGCATCGGCGCACCGCGTGGCGCAGCTTGTGCGCGCCCGGCCCCTCCAGGGTGAAGCGGGTCAGGTCCACTTCGGCTTCCTCGCCATATTTCATGACCTGGAGGCCCAGTTCGACGAGCAGGGGTAGCATCTCGTCGCTGGCCTGGTAGAAGCATAGCCGGCCGCGCATCGCGTCGCAGGCGGACCGTATCGCCCAGACAAGCTCGGGCCATGCAGCCGAAGGCCCGACAGGGTCGCCCATGACGACCCAGGTGCGGCCCTGGATCTGATACATCAGAAATGCATCCTGCGCGCGCGTGACCAAGAAGCGCTTGTCGCCGGTGAAGGCAAGTGCGGCGTCGGATCGCGGCGACGCAGCGAGCGCGCGTTCCAGGACTTCGGGCGGCAGCGCGACGAGGCCGGGAGGGCTGGCCGGTTCCGACAGCAGCCGCCAGGTCGCGATTCCGCCGAGCAGGATGAGCGCGCCGAGGCTCGCGCGAAGGAAACGCGGCGCATTGCCGCCCCAGGCGAAAGCCCACCACAGGTCGTTGGTATATTCGAGATGCTTGTAGGCGAAGCCGCCGGCCCAGAGGCTGAGCGCGACCACCACTGCGGCGACCGCGAGCCAGGTCCGCTGCAGCGGCGCGTCGATCACGCCGCCGCGCCGATAGAAAGCCGGGCGGCAATATTGCAGGATCGCGGCGATCACGATCAGCACTGCCGCTTCTTCATAGTCGATGCCCTTCAGCAGCGAGAAGATCGCGCCGCCGACGAGGAAGGCCCGTGCGGCGTGAAAGCCGGTGCGCAAGCGCGCGTTGACCGCAGGCGCCACGAGCAGCAGCGCCGTACCGACCAGGCTCGCCGCGAAATGCGAGGCCTCGACGAATGGAAGCGGCACGACGAGCCGCAGCCACGCCATGCGCGCGTGCACGGCGGGCAGCGCCCCCGAGACGAGGAGCACCAGCCCGCCGGCCGTCACGATGACCGCCAACAGCGAGGGCGCGAGCGACCGGCTGACGCGCTCGACGACCGACAGGCCCAGCCGGATCTCGTGGCGCAGCCGGTGTCCCTCGATCCCGCCGAGCAAGCCCGCCGCGGATGCGAGCGGAAGCAGATAATAGATCATCCTGTAGAGCAGCAGCGCGGCGAATATTTCGCCGCGGTTGCCGGGGATCGTGGCGAGGACAACCGCCTCGAACACGCCGATCCCGCCGGGAACGTGCGTCACCAGGCCGGCGAGTATGGCGAGCGCATAGCCGATGAAGAACGGGCCGAACGCATGCGGGACGGCGGCGGGGAGGAGAACGAACAGCGCCGCCGCGCTGGCCGTCAGATCGATCGTGGCGACGCCGATCTGGGCGGCCATCGCGCCGATCGGCGGGATCGGCATGCTGAAGCCGCCGACGGCGATGCGATCGACGCCGCACCGGCGCACCACGAAAAGAGCGGCGATCAGCGCCAGGATCGCCGTACCGAGCGCGTGCTGGACAGGCGGGGCGAGCATCGTTGGCCCGATCGCGAAAGGCTGCGTCCCGCTCGCGAGCGCTAGCCCTGCGACGATCAGGATGCCGACCCAGAAGGTGGCCGAGGCAAGCAGGCTGATCCGGGCGACATCGGCGAGGTCGAGCCCGGCGGACGAATAGACGCGGTAGCGCGCCGATGACCCGGTGAGGAGCGAAAGACCGAGATTGTGGCTGATCGTATAGCTGGTGAAAGCGGCCAGCGCTGACGTCCTCCACGGCAGCTTCGAACCGATCGCTCGTAGCGCGACGTAGTCGTAGAAGGTCAGGGCGACATAGCTGACGATCGTCAGCCCAAGCGCCGCTTCGATACGCCATGCGGATATCGTGTGGAGCGCGGCGCGGACGTCCTTGAGCCGAACCTCGGCGAGAATGGCGCGCAATGCCTCGAAGCCGAGGGTGGCCATGATCGCCACGGCTGCGACGGCGAGCCAGCGGCGATGCGATTTCAGCCACGCAAATACCGCCTGGCCGAGGCCGGCGTGCCTCAAAGGCGGGTCCACAACTGCGATTTGCACAATGATCCTCCGATCATGCAACCGGAAATCTTCAGTTGCGTGGGCGAGAGTTGGACCATCCGCGACCCGAAGGTGCCGCCCATGTCGGGGACATAGACCCGGCCCTTCCAGCGGCCTGGCGCGACCTGCCTGTAATGCCGAAGCAATTGTACGCCGACCAGCTCCTGGACGCCGGCGTCGCGCGCATCGCGTTCCGCCTCGGGGCTGGCACGAAAAACGGTACCGCAGAGCCGCGCGCCGCATGGTGCGATGCGGGCTTCGATCGTGCCGCGCGGGTTGCGCCAGAGCCCGTAGACGGACGAGGAAGCCGTTGCGGCGGCAGGTATCGGCTGGGTGGCGCTTGCGGCGATGAAGAGGATCGGGAAGAGTCTGCTCATGCTGTTTCTCCGAGATTGTGCTGGAGGATGGGCGCAAGCGCGGCGAAGATCGTCTCGACCAGTTTGGCATGGTCGTTGCGCAGAAAATGGCCGCCGGGCAGACCGATGACCTTCACAGCCTTGCCGATCAGCGCCGGACACAGACTGTCGGTCTCGCTCCGCCCGTAGATGCAGATCAGCGGCGCCCAGGTCATCGCCCGGATGTCGCGTACCGCGTCGGCGTCCGGGGTGCCGCGATAGAGAAAGCCGGTGGGATCGGCGCGGAAGTAGATGGTCTGGCCGGGCACGACCAGGACCACGGCCTCAATTTTGGCGCGAAGGCCGGGAGGAAGCGCGCCGAGGCCGGCGACGAGGATGTCGGAGCCGAACGATTGTCCCATCAGGACGACCTTGCGCGCCCCGGAGCGCGCCATCGCCTGCCGGATAGCGTCGGCGACGAGCGCATTGACCTCGGCTTGGCTCCTGCGCGTCTTGAAGACGGTCGGGGCATTGATTCCGAACACGGGGATGTTGCGGGCGGCGAGCGCGGGCGCAACATGCGCGCCCATTCCGAAGCGCAGCCCCATGTCGCCCGAGAAATAAACCGCGGCGACGCGGGCGCCCGCCGAATCCTTCATCCCGTACAGGCGGATCGGATTGCCGTCGAAGAATCCGGTCGCCAGGCCGAATGCAGCGATCGCGATCGCGATCAGGCCGAAGGCAGCGGCGGTCCATCGGATCGCCGTCTTCGGCCGGAAGGCAATTCGGCGTGCGGTCGCGGCTGCCATGACGGGACGATAGACGTGCGGGCTTCACCGGCAGGTGACTGTGAGATTACCAATAGGTCATGTTGCCCGGTCGTGTCCGGAACGAGGGGGATTTTGGCTGCGTCTGCCGGCTGACGTCCCCAGCCTGCCATGCCGCCAAAGTCGTCCCTTCCGCGAGCCTTCGGCTTCGTCGCCGCCTATATGTTATCGGAAAATACCGACATAAGTTGGAGACTCGACGCCAACAAAAGCGCATGATCCGTCGATCGCTGCCCTTTCATCGGCATCCAGCGACTGAGAGTTGTCGTGCTCCCGCCAAGAATGGGAGCCACGCATGGCCAACTCCTCTGCACCCTTGCTTGACCCCATGCTTCGCAAACTGGAATATTTCGGGCCGCTAAGCGAAAGCGATCGGGCCGCTCTGCTCGCATTGCCGCACACCCTCAAGGCGATCGAGCCGCAAGGTTTCGTCGTGCGCGACGGCGACAAGGCGACCCATGCGTGCCTTCTTCTTACCGGCTTCGTGTACCGGTATAAGATCGTCGGAGACGGTGGCCGGCAGATTTGCTCCATCCACATGTCCGGGGACATGGTGGATCTTCAGAACGCGTTGCTCAATACGGCAGATCATTATGTCCAGGCGCTGACCCGGGCGGACGTTGCCTTCATCCCGCGCGAAGCCGTTACGGACATCGCCTTTGGACGCCCCGCCGTCGGGATTGCCATGTGGCGCGATACGCTGGTGGACGGCTCCATTTTTCGGGAATGGATTGCCAATGTTGGAAGACGCAACGCGCGCACACGCGTGGCGCATTTGCTGTGCGAGTTCGCGCTGCGTTCCGAGGCTGCCGGGCTGGGCGGGCACACAAGCTACACGCTCCCAATGACGCAGGAACAGCTCGCGGATTGCACGGGTTTGACGTCGGTCCATGTCAACCGAACGCTTCGCGGCCTGGAGGGCGATGGCATCATCAGCCGGACCAAGCGGACGGTCACGGTGGAGAATTGGAAGCGGTTGGCGCAAGAAGGCGATTTCTCAAGTGCGTACCTGCATATGAGAGAGGACCAGCTCGGCTTGATACAATAAGCGCTTTACGCTTATCGTCAGTCCGAGCTTCGCTGCCGGACTCCTTGCTACAGGTCTATTTTTGCAGAAAAAAGGGCGGCCGTTGCGGGCCGCCCTTTCCTGTTCGATCGTGCCGAAAGAGGCTTATTTCAGCTCGACGGTGCCGCCGGCTTCCTCGATCTGCTTCTTGATCTTCTCGGCCTCTTCCTTGTTCACGCTTTCCTTGATCGGCTTGGGCGCGCCTTCGACGAGCGCCTTGGCCTCGCCGAGGCCGAGCTGGGTGATCGCGCGGACTTCCTTGATCACGTTGATCTTCTTGCCGCCGTCGCCGGTGAGGATGACGTCGAATTCGGTCTTCTCTTCGGCGGCCGGAGCGGCGGCGCCGCCGCCCGCGGGGGCGGCAACCGCGACCGCCGCAGCGGCCGAGACGCCCCATTTCTCTTCGAGCGCCTTGGCGAGATCCGCGGCCTCGAGCACGGTCAGTTCGGAAAGCTTGTCAACAAGTGCTGCAATGTCTGCCATTTTCTATCTCCATGCGGGGCGGCTGCCCCAATCCTTCGGTTGCAATGATCAGGTTCAGGCGTCTTCCTTGGCGGCATAAGCGCCAACGACCCGGGCCAGCTTGGCGGCCGGCGCGTTGACGATCTGCGCGATCTTGGTCGCAGGCGCCTGGATGAGGCCCACGATCCTGGCGCGCAGCTCGTCGAGCGACGGAAGCTCGGCAAGCGCTTTCACGCCATTGACGTCGAGAAGCGTGTCGCCCATCGCACCGCCGACGATTTCGAGCCGGTCGTTCGTCTTCGCGAAATCCACCGCCACCTTGGCGGCCGAGACCGGATCGGGCGAGGTGGCGAGCGCGGTCGGCCCCGTCAGCATCTCGCCGATCGGCGCATAGGTCGTGCCCTCGAGCGCGATCAGGGCGAGCCGGTTCTTCGCCACTTTGAAGCTGGCGCCGGCCGCGCGCATCCGCGTCCTCAGATCGGTGGATTGTGCCACCGTGAGGCCGAGATTGCGGGTGACGACCACCACGCTGGTCTCGGAGAACGTCTGCTTCAGCTCGGCGACGAGTTCGGACTTTTCAGCTCGATCCATGCCACTTCCTTCATTTCGTGCGCCGGACCATCCGGCGTACGCATTCGCGCATGCGGCGGTGCCGCACGCTTGCTACGGTCCGAAGGGGAGAAGCAGCGGGCCCGAGGGCTCCGGCAGATCCGCCCGGCATCGCACGCCACGCGGTCAAAACTCTTCCCCGTCTAGGCTGGACATTAAGGGAGCAAGGCGCCCACCAGCTGTCTCGGACGGAGCCCGCGGCGGCAAAGCCGACGCAGGCGAAGGCGCGCCTATACAGGAATTTGAGGCACGATCAAGCGGGTCGGAGCCCCAGAGCAGCGAGCGTCAGAGCGCGGTGCCGCGCCCGCGGATGAAATGGACGATAAGGACGATCACCGCCACCACGAGCAGGATATGGATGAGGCCGCCGGCGACATGAAAGGCGAGGAAGCCGAGCAGCCATAAGATCAGCAGGACGAATGCGATTCCGGCAAGCATATCATTTCTCCCGATCGCCAGCGCCTATCGGGGTTCAACGGCTTCCGCCTGTCCAGGTTCCGGCACAAAAGAAAGGGCCGGGGACTTTCGTCCCCGGCCCGAATGCTCATCACTTGCCGGTCGCTCAGCTCGCCGCGACCTCGGCGGTGTCGATCCTGACGCCCGGTCCCATGCTCGAGCTGATCGCGACCTTCTGGACGAACTTGCCCTTGGCGCCGCTCGGCTTGGCCTTGACGATCGCGTCGAGGAAGGCGTCGAAATTGCGGCGGATGTCGCCTTCGGAAAAGCTCGCCTTGCCGATGCCGCTGTGGATGATCCCCGCCTTCTCGACCCGGAACTCGACCTGGCCGCCCTTGGCAGCCTTGACCGCCGCAGCGACGTCCATGGTGACCGTTCCGAGCTTCGGATTCGGCATCAGCCCCTTGGGCCCCAGCACCTTGCCGAGCCGTCCGACCAGACCCATCATGTCGGGCGTCGCGATGACCCGGTCGAAATCGACCGTGCCGCCCTGGATCGTCTCCATCAGATCCTCGGCGCCGACGATGTCCGCGCCGGCCCCGGTCGCCTCGTCGGCCTTGGCGCCCTTGGCGAAGACGGCGACGCGCACGCTCTTGCCGGTTCCGGCGGGGAGCGTGACGACGCCGCGCACCATCTGGTCGGCATGGCGCGGATCGACGCCAAGGTTGAGCGCGACCTCGATGGTCTCGTCGAACTTGGCGGTGGCGTTGGCCTTGACGATTCCGATCGCCTCGGCGACTCCGTAGAGCTTCTCGCGATCGACCGAATTTTCCTGTGCCTTGCGCCGCTTGGTCAGCTTGGCCATGGTCAGCCCTCCACCACGTTGAGGCCCATCGAGATGGCGGAGCCCTCGATGATCTTGGTCGCCGCGTCGAGATCGTTGGCGTTGAGATCCTTCATCTTGGTCTCGGCGATCTGACGCAGCGCCGAGCGCGTGATGCGGCCGGCAACGGACTTGCCGGGCTCCTTCGAGCCCGATTTGATCTTCGCCGCTTTCTTGATCAGGAACGACGCGGGCGGCGTCTTGGTCTCGAACGAGAAGCTGCGATCCGCATAGACGGTGATGATCGTCGGGATCGGCATGCCCTTTTCGGCATCGCCGGTCGCGGCGTTGAACGCCTTGCAGAATTCCATGATGTTGACGCCCCGCTGGCCAAGTGCCGGCCCGATCGGGGGGCTGGGATTGGCGGCGCCGGCCGGCACCTGGAGCTTGATATAGCCGGTAATCTTCTTTGCCATGTTCCATTCACCTCATTGTGCGGCTTAGCGGTCCGAACGGCAGTGGCACTGCCTCCCGCGAATATTATCCGGAGCACCGCATCCGCGCCGGACAATCTCGTTTTCGTACCGTTCGGGCTGAGCTTGTCGAAGCCCTTTCCTTTCTCACGAAGAAAAGAAGGGGAGGCCTTCGACGGGCTCAGGCCGAACGGAGAATGCTTTTCATCGTCCGACCTATTTCGCCAGCTCGACCTGCTCGAACTCGAGCTCGACCGGGGTGGCGCGGCCGAAGATCGATACGCCGACCTTGACGCGGCTGCGGTCGAAATCGAGTTCCTCGACGATGCCGTTGAAGCTCGCGAACGGCCCCTCGAGCACCTTGACGCTGTCGCCGATCTCGTAATCGACGCTGATCTTGGTCTTGGGCGCGGCCGCGGCGGCCTCGTCCTTCGTGTTGAGGATGCGCGACGCCTCGGCATCGGTGATCGGCTGCGGCTTGCCCGACGAGCCGAGGAAGCCGGTCACCTTCGGCGTGTTCTTGACGAGGTGGTAGACGTCGTCGTTCATCGCCAGCTTGGCCAGCACATAGCCGGGAAAGAATTTGCGGTCGGAGGTCACCTTCTTGCCGCGGCGGACCTCGGTGACCTTCTCGGTCGGGACCTCGACCGCCTCGACGAGCTGATCGAGGCCGAGGCGATGCGCTTCGGACACGATCGTGTCGCGGACCTTGTTCTCGAACCCGGAATAAGCGTGAATGATGTACCAGCGAGACATTGTGATCCCTAGCCCAACAGGCTCAGCAGCCCGCGCACCGCGGCGTTGAAACCGGCGTCGACGCCGAAAAAGAACATGCCGAGCAAGCCGGCCATGATGAACACCATGATAGCGGTGGTGACGGTCTCCTTGCGCGTCGGCCAGACGACCTTCGCGGTCTCGACCTTCACCTGCCGTGCAAATTCGACGATGCCCACGCTGCTACCTTCGCTCGACCTTCAAAACCAATGCCGCCGGACATCCGGCGGCGTTCCCATGCTCATATTGGCCCATGCTCAATATAGGCACCCCCGTCCAAAACCTTAAGTCCGCGAAGTTCCTGAGGGATGGAACTGGCAGGAGTGGAGGGACTCGAACCCCCGGCCCTCGGTTTTGGAGACCGATGCTCTACCAGCTGAGCTACACTCCTATGAGCCGGAAGAGGGCCGGTCCTTAGCGGCGAGTGTGGGCGAGCGCAAGGGCATGTGTGCCGGGGCCAAGACCGCTCACGCCGCGATGGCGAAGGGCTGGATCTCGCCCGACAAATAGAGACTGCGGGCCTTGGCGCGGCTGAGCTTGCCCGAGCTCGTGCGGGGTAGGGTGCGCGGCGGGACGAGTTCGATCACGCAATTGACCCCGGTGATGGCGCGCACGCGTTCGCGAATCTGGTCGCGCAGCCGCTCGCGCTCCTTGGGATCGGAGGTGCGGCACTGGACCAGCACCGCCGGCGTTTCCTCGCCGCCCGGCGTGGTGATCGAGAAAGCGGCGATGTCGCCGGCCTTGAAGCCGGGCAATTGCTCGACCGCCCATTCGATGTCCTGGGGCCAATGGTTGCGGCCGTTGATGATGATCATGTCCTTGGCGCGGCCGACGATGTAGAGATAGTGGTTCGAGAGGTAGCCCATGTCGCCGGTATCGAGCCAATTGTCGCCGTCGAGGCAGGCGGCGGTGGCTTCCTCGTCGCGGAAATAGCCGACCATGACCGACGGCCCGCGCGCATAGACCTTGCCGATCGCGCGCTCGGGCAGCGGCCGCCCTTCCTCGTCGCGTATCTGCAGCTCCATGCCGCGCGCCGGCTTGCCGCAATTGACGATGGCGCGATAGCGTTGCGGACGCCGACCCATGCCATGGGCGCGCTCGGCGCTGCCGCCGCCGGCAAGCAAGGTCTCCTCGACAAGCTCGACGACGATCCCCTCGCCGGGCGGCATGATCGACACCGCCAGCGTCGCTTCGGCGAGGCCGTAGCTCGGCAGAAAGCTGCGGGCATCGAAGCCGGCGTCGGCGAAGGCATCGACGAACGCCTGCATGACGTCGGGCCGGATCATGTCGGCGCCGTTGCCCGCGATACGCCAGCGCGACAGGTCGAAGCGCTCCGCGACCTTGCTCTGGCTGCCGATCCGGCGCGCGCAAATGTCGTAGCCGAAGGTCGGCGAATAGCTGAGCGTGGTGCCTTCGTTGCGGCTGATGAGGTCGAGCCAGGCAAGCGGACGCCGCGCGAAATCCTCGGTCTTGAGATAGTCGGCCGAGACCTGGTTGGCGACCGGCGAGAGGAAGCAGCCGACCAGGCCCATATCGTGATACCAGGGCAGCCAGGAGATGCAGCGGTCGCCCTCGATCAATTCCATGCCGTGGCTGTGCGCGGCGAGATTGCTGAGCAGCGCCGCGTGCGTGATCGCGACGCCGTGCGGGAAGCGCGTCGAGCCGCTCGAATATTGCAGATAGGCGATGTCTTCGCCCTCGGCGCGCGGCAGCGCCGTCTCGATCGCCGGCGCGCGCGCGAAGGCTTCCCATTCGACGCCCGACACGCCGGCCGCTTCCGCCGCTGCGCCGGCCATTGCGGCGAGCTCGGCCGGATAGAAGAGGAATGTGGGGTCGCAGCTGTCGAGCTGCACGCCGAGCTGCTCGATATAGCTTTCGCGTCCGCCGAAGGATGTCGGCAAGGGCAGCGGCACCGGCCAGGCGCCGGCATAGATGGCGCCGAAGAAGAGCGCGGCGAAGGCGGGGCTGGTTTCGGCGACCAAAGCGATGCGGTCGCGCGGACGCACGCCCTTCGCGATCAGGCGATAGGCGGCCGCCAGCGCATCGTCGCGCAATTCGGCGAACGGATAGGCGCGCGCGAGCGTGGCGCGCGGATCGTGGAAATTGAGGCCGCGAACGCCGCGGGCGGCATAGTCCAGCGCCTCGCCGAGCGTCTCGAAATCGGCGAAGCGGCGCGGCAGATCGTCGTCTGTGGGGGTGGGACACAATGCTTGGTCAGCCACGGTCCTGCCTTCAACCTCCTTGAGCACGGGAACGTCGATCCTCACTGCCGGCGCCTGAACTTGAACACAATCGGCGAGCAAATGCACCTGGGGACAAGGCGCGTTCATATTCCGGCCCGACTGTGGCACAAACAAGGCGCGTGAAACCACAGCGAAAGAGACAGTCGAAGGGCCGGGCGTCGGCAAAGCCTCGGGCGCTGGATGCCGAGGCGCTCGAGCGGCTCGCGCTTTTCTATGTCGGCCGCTACGCGACGACGCGGGCGCGGCTGCGCGACTATCTGAAGCGCAAGATCGGCGAGCGGGGATGGACGGGCGACGAGTCGCCGGATCCCGACCCGCTGGTCGAGCGGCTGGCGCGCCTCGGTTATGTCGACGATGCGGCTTTCGCCTCGGCGCGCGCGGCCTCGCTCGCCCGGAGGGGCTATGGCGAGCGCCGACTCACCCAGGCGCTGGCGGCGGCGGGGGTGCGAGGCGAGGAGGCCGAAGCGGCGCGAGAGCAGGCGAGGGGAGACGCGCTGGAATCGGCGCTTCGCTTCGCGCAGCGCAGGCAGCTCGGTCCGTTCGCCCCGGCGACGCTGGACCGCGCGCGCAGGGAAAAGGCGTTCGCCGCGATGATTCGCGCCGGTCATCCTCTAGATGTGATCAGGAAAGTGCTCGATTCGGCGCCCGGAGAAATGCCGAATTGCGACAGTCGGCAAAAATAACGGCGCTGCAGTTCACAAGTCCACAAAAGCCATGATACTCCTTCCCGCCGGATCTGGATTGGGTATTCATGGTTTCGAGCCAGGAAAAGCTTGCCGAAGAAGCCTCTGCCGCAGGCGCCTCCGCCGCCGCGTCGGAGGAAGGCGCCTGCCTGGTCAAGCTGAGCGGGGTGGTCAAATGGTTCGATGCCACGCGCGGTTTCGGCTTCATTGTCAGCGAGCAGGCCAAGGGCGACATCCTCGTCCATTTCAGCATCCTCAGGGAGCATGACCGCCGCAGCCTGCCCGAAGGCGCGATGGTCGAATGCCTGGTCGCCGAGCAGGAACGGGGCCTGCAGGCGCGCAAGATCCTCGCGATCGATTTCAGCCAGGCGGTGGTTCCCGAGTTCGCGCGGACGACCTCGGCAAGCGGCGAGCGCGTCGATCCCGCCAGCCTGCTCGACGATGCCGGCGCGTTCGAGCCGTTGCGAGTCAAATGGTTCAACCGGCTCAAGGGATATGGCTTCCTGGTCCGCGACGACGATTCGCAGGACATATTCGTCCATATGGAGACGGTGCGGCGGGGCGGGCTTGCCGATCTGGTGCCCGATCAGCCGCTTCGCGCGCGGGTGGCGCAGGGCCGCAAAGGCCCGCTGGCGGTGGAGGTCGAGCCGCTGTGATACCCCTCGTTCGCGCACTATGTGTCGGCGCGCTCCTGCTTGCCTCGTCGGGGTGCAAGGCCGAACCGCAAGCGCCGCCGGCGCGCGCGGCGGCCGGCCGGGTCTCGCCGGCCGGGCTGGAGCTGGTCCCGCTCGACATAGGCTCGCACGGGCACACGCACCATTTCATCGTCGAGGTGGCGGCGACACCCGAGCAGCAGCAGCACGGGCTGATGTTCCGCCAGCACGTCGGACCGGCCGAGGGAATGATCTTTCCCTTCACGCCGCCGCGGCCCGCGACCTTCTGGATGAAGGACACGCCCGTGCCTCTGGACATGGTCTTCATCCGTGCCGACGGGACGATCGCCTCGATCGCGGTCAACACGGTCCCTTATTCGCTCGATCCGGTCGGCGTCGGCGAGCCTGTCGCGGCGGTGCTCGAGATCGCCGGCGGCCGCTCGGTCGAGCTGGGCATCGAGGCGGGCGACCGAGTGCGCTGGCGTTAGCGCGGCTGCCCCCAGCCGTTCATGGCGGCGATTGGGTTTGCAGCCTAGGCCAGAATCTGGAGCCCGTGCTTCTCGACGATGGACAGCAGCTTGAGAGCGGCGCCGTTGGGCTTTTTGGCGCCGGTCTCCCACTTCTCGACCGTGCTTTCGCTCGTGTTGAGATAGCGGGCGAACACAGGCTGGCTGACTTTGCTGCGCTCGCGGAGCCGCTTGATCTGGGCGGGTGTGATGGCCGGGGGTTTGGTCAGGCAGGTTTCATCGAAATGACGCATGGTGGTCTTGTCGATCACCCCGACACTGTGAAACGCCGTGGCTGCCGAGTGGATAGCCTCGAAGGCGTCGCTTTTATATTTACGTTTGGTTGCCATTGCATATCTCCGTCAGTCTGCCATCCGCCAACAGGGAAGCGATGTCCTTGTCCGTGGCTCTTTGGAGGCCTTTCGCCAAAAGGCGAAAGGCCCTGAGTTCGTCGTCGTCGATATTGGCCCGATCCTTCTTGGCGAACAAATATTGAAACAGCCAATAGCTATCGAGCTTGGCAAGAATGATGCTCCTGTGCATGTTCTTGTTAAGGCGCTTCTTGAATACTCCGCCGCCGAGGTCGTCTACCTGGCCCTTCATCACCTCCTGGATGCCTCGCATAGCTCGTCGTCCGAAATGCGCGCCTTTCGCATCGCCTTGGCGAACCAGGCGGTTTTGAAGGCCCGCATGGTCGCACCGGCTTCGCCCATGCGAACGATGTAGCACTTAGTGCTACTAATATCAATAGGCCGCGGTTGCCCTTGGCGCGGCGCCGCGGCTCTACCCGTTCTGCTTCCTGAACTCGACGCGGTCTTGGCCTGCTGGCGATGGACCAACGGCGGTGGCGAGCTCGCAAGCATCGGTGTCGACAGCCCGGCCTTGAGAAGCCTAAGCGCTTGCGCTGGCGCTGGGAACGGGGGTAGGCGGCCGCCATGGGACTGTTCAAGCAATTCTTCACCTGGTGGGACGGCGCCACCATCGGAACCGCGCTCTTCACGCGCCTCAACGGCGCCAAGGTCGGCAGCGATTTCCGCGGCAACGTCTATTATCGTGCCAAGAAGGGCGGACGCCGCTGGGTCATCTACAATGGCGCCAACGATCCCAGCCGGATTCCGCCCGAATGGTACAGCTGGCTCCACGGCCTGATCGAAGGCCTTCCCGACGAAGCGCTGCCGCCGCCGCCCAAGTTCCTCAAGGAATCGACCCCGAACCTCACCGGGACGCCTTTCGCCTACCGGCCGCCCGGAGCCCTGGAGCGCGGCGGGCGCAGGGCGGCCGCCAGCGGCGACTATCAGGCCTGGACGCCCGATTGAGGCCATGAGGCCAGGCGCGTTCCTTCCGCTGATCGCCCTGCTGCTGCTCGGCGCCTGCAGCCGGTCATCCGTCCCGTCGCAGCGCCAGCGCGAGACCGAACCCGAGCCGGTGACGGTCGACATTCCGCAGACCGTCACCGCTGTCGCGCCCGGCACCACGCCGATGGCCGAGCGCGTGGCGGTGATCGGCCTGCTGAACAAGCGCAACGGCATCTCGCGCGACCTGACGATGAAGCCGGGGCAGGCGTTTCGCGTCGGCGACGTGATCGTCAGGCTGCGTGCCTGCGAAACGACCGCACCCTGGGAAGCGCAGAAGCTGACCGGCGCGTTCATCCAGCTCGACGTCAGGAACCCGCAGGACAAATATCAGCGCGTCTTTTCCGGCTGGCTGTACAAGGAGACGCCGTCGCTCAACGTCGTCGAGCATCCGATCTACGACGTATGGCCCAAGAGCTGCGCGATGACGCATCCGGACGCCGGAGCGTCGACGGTGCGTATCGGATCCGCGGCAAGCAACCGGTCCAAGGCGGCGAATTCGACGCCCGGAGGCGCCACAACCGCGGCCCAGCCGCCGCCGGCCGCCGCCGCATCGCCGCCGCCGGCCTCGACCGATGACAATGCCGTCGACAATCGCGCCAGATAATCCTCCTGGCTGATCTCGATCGCGCCCAGGCTGCGCAGATGTTCGGTCATGAACTGGCAGTCGAGCAGGGTGTAGCCGCCGACGATCAGCCGCGCGACCAGCCAGGCGAGCGCCACTTTCGATGCGTCCTTGGCGGCGGAGAACATGCTTTCGCCGAAAAAGGCAGCGCCGAGCTTGACTCCGTAGAGCCCACCCGCGAGCGTGCCGCCGGCCCAGCATTCGATCGAATGGGCATGACCCAGCGCATGCAGCTCGGCATAGCTGCGCTCGATCTCGCCGTTGATCCAGGTTTCCTCGCGATCGGCACATCGCCGTACCACCTCGGCAAAGGCGCGGTCGCGGGTGACCGTGAAAAAGCCCGAACGCAACGTCTTGCGAAGCGAACGCGACAAGCGGAAGCCGTCGAGCGGCATGATCGCGCGCTTGCGCGGCTCGACGAAGAACACGTCGGCGGCGTCGCGGCCGTCCGACATGGGAAAGACTCCCATCGAGTAAGCGTGCAGAAGCATGCTCGGACTGAGAGCCGCCATCACGCTGGATTGGATCGCCCGCCGGCTGCGGTCAACCGCCTTCGCCAGCGAACGCTTCTACTTCCGCGCCAAACGCTTCTCGATGCCCTGCCACAGCGTCGCAAGCGCCGCCGCTGCCGGCGATCGCGGGGCGAAGGCGCCGACCGGGCGGCGATGCCGCGTCATCGCCTCGATTGCGCTCGCCATCGGCACCACCGGCCAATTGGGATTCGCGGCCAGCGCGGCGACATGCAGCGATCGCCGCCGATCCGCCATATTGTAGACCGGCAGCAGCGCGCCGCGCCTGATCTCGTGGCGGTCGAGGAAGGCGATCACGTCGTCGAGAGCGCGTTGCGACAAGGGCGAGGGGATCAGCGGAACGATGATCAGATCGGCGGCGCGCAGCACTTGCTGGCTGGTCTCGGTGAGGCCCGGCGGACAGTCAAGGATGATGCGGTCATAATCCTTGCCTAGCCGGTCGAGCAGCTTTTCGAGCCTTTTCTTCTTGCCGAGTCCGAACAGGAACTGGTCGAGTTCGCGCAGCGAGGTATCGGCGGGAAGCAGCGCGAGCCGTTCGACCGACGTCGGCTGGACGAGGCGGGCTGGCGCGACGTCGCGCGCGAACACCGCCTTAGCCTCTTCCGAGGTGCTGCGCTCGGCGCCGAGCAGAAAGCTCGCCGCCGCCTGCGGGTCGAGATCCCACAGCAAGGTGCGGCGCGACGACAGCATCGCCGCGGCCCAGGCGAGACTGACCGCAATCGTGGTCTTTCCGACGCCTCCCTTGAGGCTGTAGACGGCGATCGACTTCATCCGGCGCTGCATCCGGTCATTCTATTTCACAATGCAGGACAAACCCAGTCTCAGGCCACATGTGCCGCTTTTGCTGCCGTTCGATGACAGTTTCGCGACAGGGTACGATGCGGGTCTACTTCACCGTTCGGGCTGAGCCTGTCGAAGCCTACCCATTTCTTGATCGGACAAGGAAAAGTAAAGCCTTCGACGGGCTCGGGCCGAACGGAGCGCCCGGGGAGGCACCGGTCGCCCTACAATATCGCGCGCACTTCGTCCTGGGGACGGCAGAGCCGGACGCCCTTGTCGGTCTCGACGAGCGGGCGTTCGATCAGGATCGGATGCGCGACCATCGCGTCGAGGATCCGGTCGTCGGTCGCGTCGTCTCCCAGAAGACCAAGTTCGGCGGCGAGCGGCTCCTTGCGGCGCAGGCCCTGGCGCGGGGCGATCCCGGCGCGTTTGTACAGCCGTTCGAGCTCGGCGCGATTCGGCGGCGTCTTCAGATAGGGGACGATGCGCAGGTCCGCGCCCGATTCCTTTAGGATGTCCAAGGTCTTGCGCGACGTTCCGCAATTGGGGTTGTGATAGATGGTCGCCTTCATGCCTCGCCTTCCGCCGCGCTCTTCGCCAGCCACTCCTCGAGCCATTTGATGGTGTAGTCGCCGGCCCTGAATTCGGGATCGTCGACCAGCTTCTGGTGCAGCGGAATGGTGGTCTTCATGCCGTCGACGACGAATTCCTCAAGCGCCCGGCGCAGCCGCATGATGCAGCGCTCGCGGGTGGTGCCGTAAACGATCAGCTTGGCGATCATGCTGTCGTAATAAGGCGGCACCCGGTAGCCGGCGTACAGCCCGCTGTCGACGCGGACATGCATCCCGCCCGGCGCGACGTAATTCTTCACGAGGCCCGGCGATGGCGCGAAGGTCTGCGGATCCTCGGCGTTGATGCGGCATTCGATTGCGTGGCCGCGGAAGCGGACCTGATCCTGGTCGCACGACAGGCCCTCGCCGGCTGCCACCCGGATCTGCTCGCGCACCAGATCGAGCCCGGTGATCATCTCGGTGACGGGATGCTCGACCTGCAGCCGCGTATTCATCTCGATGAAGTAGAAGGCGCCATCCTCGTAAAGGAACTCGATCGTACCCGCACCGCGATAGCCCATGTCGGCCATCGCCTTGGCGACGACCGCGCCCATCCGATCGCGCTCTTCCTGGCTGATGACGGGCGAGGGCGCCTCCTCGAGCACCTTCTGGTGGCGGCGCTGCAGCGAACAGTCGCGCTCGCCGAGGTGGATCGCCTTGCCCTGGCCGTCGCCGAACACCTGGAATTCGATATGGCGCGGATTGCCGAGATATTTTTCCAGATAGACGGTGTCGTCGCCGAACGCATTCTTCGCCTCGGTCCGCGCCTGCGCCATCTGCGTTTCGAGTTCATCTTCCGAGCGGACCACCTTCATGCCGCGCCCGCCGCCGCCCGAGGCGGCCTTGATCAGGACCGGATAGCCGGTGCGCGCCGCCACCTTGCGCGCTTCGCCGATGCCTTCGACGGGCCCTTCCGATCCCGGCACCAGCGGCAGGCCGAGCTTGGCCGCGGTCCGCTTGGCCTCGACCTTGTCGCCCATCAGGCGGATATGCTCGGGGCTGGGCCCGATCCAGACGATCTTGTGATGCTCGACGATCTCGGCGAAGCGCGCATTCTCCGACAGGAAACCGTAACCGGGATGGATGGCGTCGGCGTGCGACAGCTCCGCGGCCGAGATGATGTTGGGGATGTTCAGATAGCTTTCGCCGACCGGCGGCGGCCCGATGCAGATCGCTTCGTCGGCCAGCCGTACGTGCATCGCTTCGGTATCGGCCGTCGAATGCACCGCCACCGTCTTGATCCCCATCTCATGGCAGGCGCGGTGAATGCGCAGCGCGATCTCGCCGCGGTTGGCGATCAGGATCTTCTGGAACGGCATCGGCGCCAGCGCCCCTATTCGATGACGAGCAGGGGCTGGTCATATTCGACCGGCTGCGAGTCCTGGACGAGGATCCGCGAGACGGTGCCGGCGCGCGGCGCGGTGATCGGGTTCATGACCTTCATCGCCTCGACGATCAGCAGCGTGTCGCCGGCATCGACCTTGGCCCCCGCCGAAACGAAGGGGGCGGCGCCCGGCTCGCCGGCCAGAAAGACGGTGCCCACCATCGGCGACTTGACCGTGCCGGGATGCGGTGCCGCCGATGCCTCGTCGGCCGCCGCCTGAGCGGCGGGGGGCGATGCGGGCGCGGGCGCGGCCGGAGCCGCCGCGACGGTCGCCGCTACTGCCGGCGCAGCGGCGAGCTGGCGTTTGACGGCGATGCGGCGGTCGCCATCCTCGACTTCGATTTCGCTGAGACCGTTCTCGTTGAGAAGCTCGGCCAGCTGGCGGACCAGGTCGGTGTCGACCCGCATGCCTGCCTCGCCATTGGTGTCGGTCATCGGACCCCTCTTGTTCTCGTTGCCGCGCGCCTTGTCAGAGACGCGCGGCTGCGTCCAGTGCCAGCTGATACCCTAGCGGACCGAAGCCCGTGACGGTCCCGCGCGCCACCGGGGCGATATAGCTATGGTGCCGGAAGCTCTCGCGCGCCTGGGGATTGGACAGGTGCACCTCGATCACCGGTACGCGGATCGCCTTGACCGCATCGTGCAGCGCGACCGAGGTATGGGTGAAAGCGCCGGCATTGAGGATCACCGCCTTGGCGTCCCTGGCGTTGGCCTCGTGCAGCCATTCGACGAGATGGCCCTCGTGGTTGGACTGACGCACGTCGACGCTCACCCCAAGTTCCCTGGCGCGGTCCTCCAGCGCCCCGGCGATGTCGTCGAGCGTCTCCGATCCGTAGATTTCCGGCTCGCGCGTTCCGAGCAGGTTGAGGTTGGGCCCGTTCAGTACGTAGATCGTCGGTAGCGTCGCCATCGGAACTCCCTATATGGCGTAACGGCACGAGCGCAAAGGCAATGACGGCGAAAATGACATACGACGAAACGCTCTCGATCAGCGTCAACGGCGAGCATCGGCGCGTCCGCAAGGGCATCACCATCGCCGCGCTTGCGCTCGAGCTGGGGCTCGATCCGGACAAGGTCGCGGTCGAGCGCAACCTGGAGGTCGTGCCGCGCTCGACGCTCGCCGGGGTCGCGGTGGAGGATGGCGACGATTTCGAGATCGTGACCTTCGTCGGCGGCGGCGATCACGCGCCGGCAGGGCTGGACGGTTGGTCGGTGGCGGGCCGGACCTTCCACTCGCGGCTGATCGTGGGCACCGGCAAATATAAGAGCTTCGAGGAGAATGCGGCGGCGCTCGACGCCTCGGGCGCCGAGATCGTCACCGTCGCGGTGCGGCGCGTCAACATTTCCGATCGCGCCCAGCCGGTGCTGATGGATTATATCGATCCCAAGCGCGTCACCTATCTTCCCAACACCGCCGGCTGTTTCACCGCCGAGGATGCGATCCGCACGCTGCGCTTGGCACGCGAGGCGGGTGGCTGGACCTTGGTCAAGCTCGAGGTGCTGGGCGAGGCGAAGACCTTGTATCCCGACATGCTCGAGACGCTCCGCGCGACCGAGATACTGGCCAAGGAAGGCTTCGAGCCGATGGTCTATTGCGCCGACGATCCGATCGCGGCGAAGCGGCTCGAGGATGCCGGCGCGGTCGCGATCATGCCGCTCGGCGCTCCGATCGGCTCGGGGCTCGGCATCCAGAACCGCGTGATGATCCGGTTGATGATCGAAAATGCCAAGGTGCCGGTGCTGGTCGATGCGGGCGTCGGCACCGCGTCGGACGCATCGGTGGCGATGGAGCTGGGCTGCGACGGCGTGCTGATGAACACCGCCATCGCCGAGGCGAAGGATCCGGTGATGATGGCGCGGGCGATGAAGCTGGCGGTCGAATCCGGCCGCCTCGCCTACCGCGCCGGCCGCATGGCCAAGCGCCGCTACGCCGACCCCTCAAGCCCGCTCGCGGGGCTGATCTAATCCGGGGACACAGTACTTAATTGCCTAGCCCATTTCAGGCAGGCCAGCATCCGTCTTTTCTAAGGCAGCGGCGCTTTGCATCCGCAATCGATGCGGAACGGGAATCTTTGTCTACCGTTCTTCGCGCCGGGACGAGATGACTGACTTTTCAAAAGGCCGCAGGCGGATGGTCGAACGCCAGATCGCTGCGCGCGGCGTCGTCGGCAAGCGTCTGCTCGAAGCGATGCGCACCGTGCCGCGCGAGGCCTTCGTGCCCGATCATCTGCGCGAATTCGCCTATGAGGATGCGCCGCTGTCGATCGAAGCCGACCAGACCATTTCTCAGCCGTACATCGTCGCGCTGATGATCGAGGCGGCGCGGCTCGGCCCGGACGGCAAGGTGCTCGAGATCGGCGCCGGTTCGGGCTATGCGGCGGCGGTGATGTCGCGCGTCGCAGGGCGTGTCTATGCGATCGAGCGCCACCAGGAGCTCGCCGACCTCGCCGCCGAACGGATGAAGCGGCTCGGCTACGGCAATGTGGTCGTGCGCCACGGCGACGGCAGCAAGGGCTGGCCCGAGGAGGCGCCGTTCGACGCGATCCTCGCCGCCGCGAGCGGGCCCGACGTGCCCGACGTGCTGCTCCGCCAGCTTGCGGTCGGCGGGCGGCTGGTGATGCCGATCGGCGAGCCGCAAGCGGTGCAGACGCTGGTCGCCGTGACGCGCAGCGGCGAGGACCGGTTCGACACCGAAGACCTCGGCCCGGTGCGCTTCGTGCCGCTGATCGGCGCGCACGGATGGAGTCACGAAAAAGGCACGTAAAGGCAGGTCAGCCGTTCGCCTTTTCCCTGATCTCCGTCAGCGTCGTACTGTGCGTGATAGCCTCGACGTCGGTCTTGAGATGCAGCAGTCGCACACCCTTTTGCCCGAGCGCTTCGGTGAACGCCGGGACGAATGCCTCGGTCGATTCGACCGTCGACGCCCAGGCGCCGTGGGCGCGTGCAAGCGCGGCGAAATCGGGGTTGCGAAGCGTCGTGCCCGAGACGCGGCCGGGGAAGGCGCGCTCCTGGTGCATGCGGATCGTACCGTAGCTGGCGTTGTCGACCACCAGAATGAGGAGATCGACATCATATTGGACGGCGGTCGCCAGCTCCTGGCCGTTCATCAGGAAATCGCCGTCGCCGGCGAGCGCGACCACCCTGCGCTCCGGACAGCGCAGCGCCGCGGCGACGGCGGCGGGAAGGCCGTAGCCCATCGAGCCGTTGGTCGGCCCGAGCGCGCTGGGGAAGGGGCCATAATGCCAATAGCGATGCCACCAGCTCGAGAAATTGCCCGCGCCGTTGCACAGGATCGTGTCGGCCGGAAGCGAATCGCGCATTGCCTGCACCACCTGGCCGAGATCGAGCGCGACGTCGCGCGGCGCCGGCGTGCTCCATTCGAGCCATTCGCGCTGCGCCTCGGCCCCGGAAGAGAAGGATATGATTTCATCCTCCCAGCTTTCCGCCAGCTCGGCGAACTCGCGCATGTCGGCGCAGATCGGCAGGTCGGTCACATAGACGCTGCCGAGCTGTTCGGGGTCCGGATGGACATGGACCAGCTTCTGGTTCGGATGGTCGGGCGTGATCAACGTATAACCATCGGTCGTCGCTTCGCCGAGCGTCGGACCGACGACCAGCAGCAGATCGGCGTCCCTGATCCGCTGGACCAGCTTTGGATTGGGTCCGTAGCCGAGATTGCCCGCATAGACGGGGCTGCTGCTCGGGATCGCGTCCTGGCGGCGGAATGCGGTCGCGACCGGGATCCCGATGCGTTCGGCGAAGGCCGCGAAATGATGCGCCGCGGCGGCATCCCAGCCGCCGCCGCCGATGATCGCGACCGGCGCGCAGGCGTCCTTGAGCAATCCCATCAAGGCGCCGGTCGCCATCGCGCAGGCCGGCTGGACCGGAGGAACGCTCTTCGGCCGATCGGCCGCCTCGACCTGGTCGCGAAGCATATCCTCGGGAAGCACGAGCGCGACCGGTCCGGGCCTGCCGGACATCGCCGTCGCATAAGCGCGCGCGACATATTCCGGGATACGCGCGGCGTCGTCGATCCGCGCCGTCCATTTGGCGAGCGGCGCGAACATGGCCAGGAAGTCCGCCTCCTGGAAGGCCTCGCGGTCGCGCATGCCGCGCGCCACGTCTCCGATCAGCAGGAGCAGCGGCGTCGAATCCTGGCGAGCCGTATGGACCCCGATCGCGGCGTTGGCCGCGCCTGGCCCGCGCGTGACCAGCACCACGCCGGGGCGGCCGGTCAGCTTGCCGTCGGCCTCGGCCATATAGGAAGCGCCGCCTTCCTGGCGGCAGACGATGAGCCCGATCTCCGGGCGGTCGATCAGCGCATCCAGCACCGGGAGGAAGCTCTCGCCCGGCACGCTGAAGATCCGGTCGCAACCCTGGGCGACGAGATTGTCGATCAGGATCCGGCCGCCGCTACGGGTCTGGGTCATCGCCTCGCGCTATAGCCATCGCGCCCTGCACGTGAAAGTCCGGCTTGACCCGAGGCCCCGGCAGAATAGGGCGCTCGCGTGAAGGAGCGCCGGGAATGACCAAGAACGAAATGGCCGAAAAGCTGGGGAGCAAGCGCGGCTGGCTGCCCGGAAAAAGGGTGAAGATCGATTTCGGTGCCGACGGTGTCGTGCTGCTCGATGGAGTCGCGGAGCGGGTAAGCGAAGAGGACGGCGACGCCGATACGGTGATCAGCCTCAGCTGGGCCGATCTGGAGGCGCTCGGCCGGGGCGAACTCGACCCGATGAGCGCGATGATGCAAGGGCGGCTGCGCATCGCCGGCGACATGAGCAACGCGATGCAGCTGCAGGGCGTGATTTCGAAGCTGCGGAGTTAGCCGCATCGAGGCGGCTTGCGCTCGTTTTCTTGACCATATGCGCCGCGCCTGCGTATCGGCGATTTCCCCACAGGCGGAGCGTTGGATGCAGAAGACCTATCCCGATGCACAGGCGGCGCTGGCCGGCCTGCTGTTCGACGGCATGACGATATGCGCGGGCGGATTCGGCCTCTGCGGAGTTCCCGAGCGGCTGATCGACGCCATCCAATCGAGCGGGGTCAAGGATCTCACCATCGCTTCGAACAACGCCGGGATCGACAATGAGGGTCTCGGCAAATTGCTCCGCAGCCGACAGGTCAGGAAGATGATCTCCTCCTACGTCGGCGAGAATAAGGAATTCGAACGCCAATATCTGTCCGGCGAGCTTGAGGTCGAATTCTGTCCCCAGGGCACGCTTGCCGAACGCTGCCGGGCCGGCGGTGCCGGCATTCCGGGCTTCTACACCAGGACCGGCGTCGGCACCGTCGTCGCCGAGGGTAAGGAACATAAGGATTTCGACGGCGAAACCTATATCCTCGAGCGCGCCATCCGCGCCGACCTGTCGATCATCAAGGGCTACAAGGCCGACGAATCGGGCAATCTCCTGTTCCGCAAGACGGCGCGCAACTTCAACCAGCCGATGGCGACCGCCGGCAAGGTCTGCGTCGCCGAGGTCGAGGAGATCGTGCCGGTGGGAAGCCTCGATCCCGACTGCATCCACCTGCCCGGCATTTATGTGAAAAGGCTGATCGTCGGTTCGCCTTACGAGAAGAAGATCGAATTCCGCACCGTTCGTCAGCGGGAGGCGGCATAATGGCTTGGGACCGCGACCAGATGGCGGCACGTGCGGCGAAGGAGCTGCGCGACGGCTATTATGTCAACCTCGGCATCGGCATACCGACCCTGGTCGCCAACCATATCCCGCCCGGGGTCGAGGTCACCCTCCAGTCCGAGAACGGGATGCTCGGCATCGGTCCCTTTCCCTATGAGGACGAGGTCGATCCCGATCTGATCAACGCCGGCAAGCAGACGATCAGCGCGCTTCCCCAATCCTCCTATTTCTCCTCGTCCGACAGCTTCGCGATGATCCGGGGCGGCCATATCGACCTGACGGTGCTCGGCGCGATGGAGGTGAGCGAGAAGGGGGACATCGCCAATTGGATGATACCCGGAAAGATGATCAAGGGCATGGGCGGCGCGATGGATCTGGTCGCCGGCGTCAAGAAGATCATCGTGGTGATGGAGCATGTCTCCAAGAACGGCGATCCCAAGTTCATTCCCGAATGCAGCCTGCCGCTCACCGGCCGGAACGTGGTCGACATGATCGTGACCGATCTGTGCGTGTTCCAGCGGCCGGACCATCAGAGCCGCTTCCGGCTCGTCGAGCTTGCGCCCGGCGTCACCGCCGAGGAGATCGCGGCCAAGACGACCGCGCGCTACGAGCAATGACGATGGCGCGGCGAGGAGAGCGCCGTTGCGCTCGTCCCGCCCGCACCCTATCTGCGGCTGTGAGCAAAAGGTGAATGATGACGACTTTCGACGACCGTGAACGTGCCTTCGAATCGATCTATGCGCGGGATCAGGAACTGCAGTTCAAGATCGCGGCGCGGCGCAACCGGCTGCTCGGCACATGGGCGGCCGAGCTGATGGGCCTGACCGCCGTCGAAGCGGAGGCCTATGCCAAGGATGTGGTGCGGGCCGACTTCGAGGAAGCGGGCGATGAGGATGTGATCCGCAAGCTGCTCGGCGACTTGACGTCGGCGGGCGTGGATATCGATGAATCGCGCATCCGCGAGGCGCTGGAAGCCAAGCAGGTCGAGGCGCGGCGGCAGTTCATCGAGGCGCAAAGCTGACAATGGATTGAACGATGGCGATGGCGGCTGACGAAATCGAGACGTTGATCCGCGGCGGCATCCCCGATGCCCGCGTGGAGATCACCGATCTCGCCGGCGACGGCGATCATTTCGCCGCGCGGGTCGTGGCAGAGAGCTTTCGCGGCCTGCCGCGCGTCAAGCAGCATCAGCGCGTCTATGAAGCGTTGGGCGGCCGCATGGGCGCCGAGCTGCACGCGCTGCAGCTGACCACCGCGGTGCCCGAGTAAGGAGTGAGACTCATGAGCGAGGTCAGCGAACGGATCGACGAGATCGTCAAAGGCAGCGACGTGGTGCTGTTCATGAAGGGCAGCGTGCTCTTCCCGCAATGCGGCTTTTCCAGCCGCGCGGTCGCTATCCTCGATCATCTCGGCGTCGCCTTCGACACCGTCGACGTGCTGCAGGACGCCGAGATCCGGCAGGGCATCAAAGGCTATTCCGACTGGCCGACCATCCCCCAGCTCTACGTCAAGGGCGAGTTCGTCGGCGGGTCCGACATCATGATGGAGATGTTCGAGGCCGGCGAGCTGCAGCAGCTGTTCGAGGAAAAGCAGGTCGCACGCGCGGCCTGATTCCAACCATTGCGCCCATCGCATCCGTCGGGAAGTGCCGCGGCCCCAAAAAGGACGGGGCGGATGGCGCTTGGGACTAGCGCCATCCGCCCCTCGTGTGGAACCATGTGGACGCAACCTATTATACACGCACCGTGCCAATTTCCAGGAATCGCGGAAAACCGCGCTTTTCAGTGGTTAATCAAAGTCGCGATTCCCCATCTTTGTAAAATGGGCCGACACAAGGAGCGGCTTGCGTTGCGGCGGCGGTCCGCGGCTGGGAAGATGCGGCGGAGAATGGAAGCACGCGCGTGCTTGGTTTTTGCCGGAACGAGTGCCACATGCGGCGCATGAGCGAATGGCCGCATGGTGTGATCGAAAGCCCGAGCGCGCTGGTGCGCCGGTTGCTCGCCCCCAACCCGTCGCCCTTCACTTACAGCGGGACGCAGACCTATGTCGTCGGCAGGGGCGAGGTCGCGATCATCGATCCCGGGCCCGACCTGCCCGAACATGTCGACGTCCTGCTCGACGCCGTGCGCGGCGAGCAGGTCATCGGCATCCTGTGCACGCACACCCACCGCGACCACAGCCCGGCGGCGATCGCGGTCGGCGCGGCGACCGGCGCGCCCATCGTCGGCTGCGTGCCGCTGGCGCTCGACGACGACGGCCCGCGATCGGATGCCGCGTTCGATTCCACTTATAAGCCGGACCGCGTCCTGCAGGACGGCGAGAGGATCGAAGGCGACGGATGGACCCTGGCCGCGGTCGCGACTCCCGGCCACACCTCCAACCATCTCTGCTTCGCGCTCGCCGAAGAGAAGGCGCTGTTCAGCGGCGATCATGTCATGGGCTGGTCGACCACGGTCGTGTCGCCGCCCGACGGCAATATGGCCGATTATATGGCGAGCCTCGACAAGCTGATCGCGCGCGACGAAACGATCTTCTATCCGGCGCACGGCGCCCCGGTGGGCAAGCCCCAACGGTTCGTGCGCAACCTGATCGCGCACCGGCGGCAGCGCGAGAATCAGATCCTGCGCCATATCGAAGCCGGCGACGGTACGATCCCGCAAATGGTGGGGCAGATGTATCGCGGCGTGGATCCGCGGCTGCACGGCGCGGCCGGACGCTCGGTGCTCGCCCATCTGATCGATCTGGAAGCGCGCGGCAGGATCGTCAGGGAGGCCGATCGCGAGCGCTGGCGGCTTGCCGCCTGACCCTCGCAATCGCGGGGAAATCGCCTATCTATCGATCACGGGTTCAAACCCAGGGGACTGCCGATGAACGCACCGACCGCGAGCCTCAAGGGCCTCGACCTCCGCGCCGAGATCGACCGGCTGCGCAAGGAGCGCAACGCGGTCATCCTCGCCCATTATTATCAGGCGCCCGAGCTTCAGGATCTTGCGGATTTCGTCGGCGACAGCCTCGATCTCAGCCGCAAGGCGGCGGCGACGAGCGCCGACGTCATCGCCTTTTGCGGCGTCCGTTTCATGGCCGAGACCGCCAAGATACTGAGCCCCGACAAGATCGTCGTGCTGCCCGACATGAACGCCGGCTGCAGTCTCGAGGACAGCTGCCCGCCCGACCAGTTCAAGGCCTTCCGCGACAAGCACCCCGATCATATCGCGCTCACCTACATCAACTGCTCGGCGGAGGTGAAAGCGCTGAGCGACATCATCGTCACCAGCTCATCGGCCGAAATCATCCTCAGCCAGATTCCCAAGGACCAGAAGATCATCTTCGGTCCCGACAAGCATCTCGGCGGCTATCTGGCACGCAAGACCGGGCGCGACATGCTGCTGTGGCCCGGCGTGTGCATCGTCCACGAGGCCTTTTCCGAAACCGAGCTCTTGAAGCTCAAGGCGCAATATCCCGACGCGCCGGTGCTCGCGCATCCCGAATGTCCGCCCCATATCCTCGATCATGCCGATCATATCGGATCGACCAGGGCGATCCTCGATTATGCGCTGGCATCGCCCGCGGACGTGCTGATCGTCGCCACCGAACCGCATATCATCCACCAGATGGAGAAAGCGGCGCCGCACAAGACCTTCATCGGCGCCCCGGGCGCGGACGGCAACTGCAATTGCAACATGTGCCCGTATATGGCGCTGAACACGCTCGAGAAACTCTATGTGTCGCTGCGCGATCTCGCGCCGCGCATCGAGATGGACGAAGCGCTGCGTCGCGCGGCGCAAAGGCCGCTCGACCGGATGCTCGAAATGGCCGGCCGCACCGTCGGCAAGGGCGACGTCGGCAAGCCGGTCTTCAGCGGCGACTGATGGCTTTCACCCTCGATCGGTTCGATCTCGATGCATTCGTGCGCAGCACGCTTGCCGAAGATCTTGGCGACCATGGCGACATCACCTCGGATGCGGTCATTCCCATGGAAGCGATCTTCGCGGGGGTGATGGACAGCCGCGAAGCGATCGTGGTCGCGGGGCTTCCGATCGCCGAGGCGGTGTTCCGCACGCTCGATCCGGGCGCCGACATCGATTGCCTCGCCGCGGAGGGCGAAAGGGTGGCGCCGGGAACCAATCTGATGCGCGTCAGGGGCCGGGCGAGGGCGCTGTTGGCGGCCGAACGGTCGGCGCTGAACATCGTCCAGCATCTCAGCGGCGTCGCCACTTTGACGCGTCGCTACGTCGACGCCATCGCCGGTACCGGCGCGATATTGCTCGACACGCGCAAGACCATCCCCGGCCTTCGCCTGCTCGAAAAATATGCGACGCTTATGGGCGGCGCCACCAACCACCGAATGCGGCTCGACGATGCGGCGATGATCAAGGACAATCACGTCGCGGTGGCCGGCGGCGTGGGCGAGGCGGTCGCGCGTGCTGTGAAGGCCGGCATCGGCAGGATCATCGTCGAGGTCGACAGGCTCGATCAGATCGAAACGGCGATCGGCGCCGGCGCGACCCATCTGCTGCTCGACAATATGGACCAGGCAACCTTGCGCGAGGCGGTCGCGATCGTCGCGGGACGCGTGCCGACCGAGGCGAGCGGCGGCGTTACGCTCGAAACCATCGCCGACAAGGCGCGCACGGGCGTCACCTACGTATCGGTGGGCCGTATCACCCAATCGGCGCCCGCGGTCGACATCGGATTGGATTTTGCGGCTGGCTGAAGATCCGGCTTTGCGGCAAGCCATGGTTCAACACGGCGGGGAGGGCGGCATGCGACCGGCATCGATCGTGAATTTCGAGCGGCTTTATCTCGGCGCGATTGCGCTCGGGGTGGTCAATACCTTTCTGTCCTGGGACCGCAGCCTGGCTCTGCTGCGCGCGCAGCCGGTGCAGTTCGGGCCGGGCTTCCTCATCGCCACGACGACGATCGGGCTCGCGATCCAGCTTCTGCTCTGGTTCTTCATCGCCCGGCGCGCGAGCGTGGTGGCGAAATGGATCTTGGTCGTCCTGGTGGCGCTAGGCGTGATCGCGCTGGCGGTGTCGCTCGCGCGCAATCCGATGATCGACGGCGTTGCCGGGATCATCGGCCTCATCACCTATGTGTTGCAGATCGCGGCGCTCTGGATGCTGTTCCGTCCCGACGCCCGAGCCTGGTTCGACGAGTAATCCGGTAATCCGGGGACACAATACCTAATTAGTCGCATGGGCGTGCGAGCGTTGAATTAAGTATTGTGTCCCACTAGTGTCCGGGAAGTGGGGTGGGATAGGTTAGTTAACCCACTGATCCCGAGGCGAAAAGGTGTATTTTGAAGCTGTCATCGATTTGAACTTCGTGTGAGCGTGTAGCTTGTGCTCCGGCGCTGGTGGGAGTCGGGGCA
>DATFHP010000110.1:0-7657 GCA_035248285.1 Allosphingosinicella sp.
TGCCCCGACTCCCACCAGCGCCGGAGCACAAGCTACACGCTCACACGAAGTTCAAATCGATGACAGCTTCAAAATACACCTTTTCGCCTCGGGATCAGTGGGTTAACTAACCTATCCCACCCCACTTCCCGGACACTAGTGATTGCGTCCCCGCATTAGACGCTCACTTTGGGGCTGAACTTGAGCTCGAAGCTGCTCCACACGGCCTCGTACAGATCGGGCGGCAGGCGGAGCGGGGCGCAGCGGATCGCCGCCAGGCTCGCCGCCTCGGCCATTTCGCCGGCATAGGCCTGATTCTCCGGCGTGACACCCGACTGTTCGAGAATCGTCGGCAGTTCGGACAGGGTGCCGTCGGGATTGAGCCGCAGCGACAGGCGCGTAGCGATCTGGCGCGCGGCGGACGGAACGCGCGGCGTTCGATAGCAGCGTTTGACCTGTGCCGCCGCCTGCTCGAACACACGGCCCGCAACGACCGGATCGACGCGCGTGCCGTTCCCCATGCTGGCGCAGCCGACGAGTAGCAGCGCGAGCAAGCATGTGAGTCGCGGCTTTCGCGGCGAAGGATTCATCGTGCCAAGATAGCAAAGCGGCGGCGCGGCGCGAACCAAACCCGTTTCACTCGGCGGCGAGGCGTGCCTCGAGCGCATCGAGGATCGGCGCCTGGCTGGGAAGGATCTTGGTGCGCGCAGCGCCGAGCGTCAGCCACGCCGCCCGGTCGACCTCCGGATAGGAGCGATATTGACCGCTCCTGGGCGGGAATTCGACCTCGAAATGGTTGCTGACGATGGCGTCGGCGTCGAGATCGCCCTCCAGCGCAAAGGCCTCGACCCATTTGCCGCCGGACTGGCGGATCCTGCACAGATGCCGGGGGCTGGCGGCGAGCCGCGTGCCCAGCTCCTCCTCGAACTCACGAACCGCCGCGGCGGCCGGATCCTCGCCCGGCTCGACCGCGCCTTTGGGGATCATCCATGCGCCGTCGTCGCGGTTGCGCCAGAACGGACCGCCGGCATGGGTCAGCAGCACCTCGATGCCGTGCCGGCCGCGCCGATAGAGGATGATGCCAGCACTGGTGACAGCCATGTCCGCCCTTCCGGCGGCAGGATAGGTGGGTGAAGGCTCGCCGTCACCCGGAAATGATTGTAAAGACGGGAAAAACGCCGATCGCGGCGGAGGCCTCAGCCGATGCGCCGGATCGCGCTCCCTGCCAATATGATAGGATCCTGGCCCGGCCCGGTCGAAACCAGCGGCCCGCTGAAGGTCGGCTGGTAACCCCCGGTCACCTCGACCTCGACGAAGCGCGCCTGGCGCTGACCCGCGCCGCACGCGCCGCCCTCGGCAGCACGATCGCCGTCGCATTCCAGCCAGCGCGTGACCCTGACCAGATCGGCCGGCACCCCCGCCGCAGCGGCGGCCGCCGACTGGACCATCGCATCGCCGCCCGAAGCGCCGGCCAGCAACGTGCCCTGCTGCGCGGCCTGGCGAAGCTCATATTTGAACATGCCGGCGCGCGCGATATCGACGACGCCGATCACGAGCACCAGCAGGAACGGCGCGGCCATCGCCGCTTCGACCGCGATCGAGCCGCGCATCGAAACCAGCAACTTGCGGAAGGTGAACGCAGCCGACCGGACCATTTTCCGACCTTTGCCCCGAGTGAAAGCGCAACCTTGGCCCAGCCGGGTAAAGACATGGTTACCAGCGAAAAGGGATTCGCGACGCCCCTCGAACGGTGCGCCGGCGGCGGCGAAAGATGGAACTTCTCGCGCCCGGCAGCCATTGATCATCCTATAACATATTGTGGTGGCGTCGAAATGCGCAAAAGCGTTCGTATCGCAGCCTGTCTGATGCCGTTGCTGACGGCATCGCCCTTGATCGCCGAGCCCGCGGCCATCCGCCACGCGGCGACGCACGCAAATCCGCAGCCCGAATTTCAGCGCGAGCTGGAGCAGTTGCGCGGGCCGTATGCGCCGATGGAAGCCGAACCGGCGCCGCGCCGCGGGCAGCCCCGGCTGATCGGCGGCGATTGGGCGACCTCCGATCGCGTGGTCATGGGTGTCGGCCTGTTCCGCGTGCCCAAGATCGACCGCAACGATCCCAATCGCAACCACCCGCTGCGCGATCCGAGCGGCAAGACCACCGGCGCGGCCGCGCTCGGGCTCAGCTTTAGCTTCTAAATCGGCCCGGCAGCTGGTAAGAACAGGCCGTGAACGAAGCCGCGGCCGACGCTCCGATCCGCAAGATCATCCATGTCGACATGGATGCCTTCTACGCGTCGGTCGAGCAACGCGACGATCCGTCGCTGCGCGGCCGGCCGCTAGCGGTGGGCGGCGGGCATCGGGGCGTCGTCGCGGCAGCGAGCTACGAGGCGCGGCGCTACGGCGTTCGATCGGCGATGCCGAGCGTGACCGCGCGCCGGCTTTGCCCCGACCTCGTCTTCGTGAAGCCGCGCTTCGATGCCTATCGCGCGGTTTCGAACCAGATACGCGCGATCTTCGCCGACTATACGCCGCACGTCGAACCGTTGAGCCTCGACGAAGCCTATCTCGACGTCACCGACGATCTGAAGGGGATCGGCATCGCCACCCGCATCGCCGAGGAGATACGCGCCCGCATCCGCGCCGAGACCCGCCTCACCGCATCGGCCGGCGTTTCGTACAACAAGTTCATCGCCAAGCTGGCGAGCGACCAGAACAAGCCCGACGGCCTGTGCGTCGTGACTCCGAAGCAGGGGCCGGCGTTCGTCCGGGCGCTGCCGGTGCGGCGCTTCCACGGCATCGGCCCCAAGACGGCGGAGCGCATGGCGCGGCTCGGGATCGAGACCGGCGCCGATCTCCACGCCTGGCCGCTCGAGGATCTGCGCGCGCAGTTCGGCGAAAGCGGCGCGCTTTACTATTACAATCTGGCGCGCGGCATCTGCCACCGCCAGGTGCGCGCCGATCGGCCGCACAAGTCGATCGGTGCCGAGCGCACCTTCGACGTCGATCTGCGCGACGAAGCCGATCTGATGACCGAGCTCGACCGCATCTCGGTCTACGCCTGGACGCGGATCGAGAAGGCCGAGGCGCGCGGCCGGACGGTGAGCCTGAAGGTCAAATACCAGGACTTCCAGACCATCACCCGCGCGCATTCGCTCCCCGAACCGGTCGCCGGCCGGGCGCAGTTCCTCGCCGCCGGGGCCGGGCTGCTGCGCGCGCTGCTTCCGGTGGCCAAGGGCGTTCGCCTGCTGGGCCTGACCTTGTCGGGCATCGGCGAAGCGCAAGAGGAGGCCGAGCGGCAAGACGAGCGCGAGCCGGCGCTGCCGCTGTAGATGGTAAATTCCCTCTCCCAACCTCTCCCGCAAGGGGAGAGGAGTCACTTTCGCGCTGCAGGAGCCCCTCTCCCCTTGCGGGAGAGGGTTGGGGAGAGGGGCAAGAAGGATGGATTCCCGCTTTCACCACAAAGCCATTGCGCCTATGGCTGCTCCATTCCCCGGGGAACCGCGCGAATGCGGTTGAGATGCGGCCAAGGGAAACCAGGGGCCGCGACCCGCCGAACCTGATCCGGTTCACACCGGCGTAGGGAGGGAGCGCCGTGCCGGCTCTCCTTTCAAAAGGAGACGAGACCATGGCCGACATTCCCGCACGCACCGAGCTCAAGGTCACCACCGGCCCGATCCGCGGTTCGCGCAAGATCCATGTCGGCGATTTGCGCGTGGCGATGCGCGAGATCGACCTCGAGCCTTCGTCGGGCGAGCCGCCGCTGCGCGTCTACGATTGTTCGGGGCCCTATACCGATCCGGAAGCCCCCATCGACATCATGGCCGGACTGCCGGAACTGCGCCGCAACTGGATCCGCGGCCGCGGCGACGTCGAGGAAGTGCCGGCGCGCGAGGTCCGTCCCGAGGATAACGGTCTGTCCGGTCCGGACAGGGCGAAGGGCGTCCAGCCCTTTCCGAACGTCGTCAAACGTCCGCTCCGCGCCAAGCCGGGCGTCAATGTCAGCCAGATGCATTATGCGCGGCGCGGCATCGTCACGCCCGAGATGGAATATGTCGCGGTGCGCGAGAATCTGGGACGCGAGGCGGCGATCGAGGCCGCGGCGCGCGACGGCCAGGATTTCGGAGCGTCAATTCCCGACTACGTCACCCCCGAATTCGTGCGCGAGGAAGTGGCGCGCGGCCGCGCGATCATCCCCAGCAACATCAACCATCCCGAGAGCGAGCCGATGGCGATCGGCCGTAATTTCCTGGTCAAGATCAACGCCAACATAGGCAATAGCGCGGTGGCCTCGGACGTCGCCTCGGAAGTCGACAAGATGGTCTGGTCGATCCGCTGGGGTGCCGACACGGTCATGGACCTTTCGACCGGGCGCAACATCCACGACACGCGCGAATGGATCATCCGCAATGCGCCGGTGCCGATCGGCACGGTGCCGATCTACCAGGCGCTGGAGAAGGTCGGCGGGATCGCCGAGGATTTGACCTGGGAGATCTACCGCGACACTTTGATCGAGCAGGCCGAGCAGGGCGTCGACTATTTCACCATCCACGCCGGCGTGCGGCTGCCCTACATTCCGATGACCGCCAAACGCGTCACCGGCATCGTCAGCCGCGGCGGATCGATCATGGCCAAATGGTGCCTGTCGCACCACAAGGAGAGCTTCCTCTACACGCGCTTCGACGAGATATGCGAGATCATGAAGGCGTATGACATCGCCTTCAGCCTCGGCGACGGCCTGAGGCCCGGCAGCATCGCCGACGCCAACGACGAGGCGCAGTTCGCCGAGCTGGCGACGCTGGGCGAGCTCACCCAGATCGCCTGGCGGCACGACGTGCAGGTGATGATCGAGGGCCCCGGCCATGTGCCGATGCATAAAATAAAGGCAAATATGGACAAGCAGCTCGAAGCCTGCGGCGAGGCGCCCTTCTACACATTGGGGCCGCTCACCACCGACATCGCGCCGGGCTACGACCATATCACCAGCGCGATCGGCGCGGCGATGATCGGCTGGTTCGGCACGGCGATGCTCTGCTACGTCACGCCCAAGGAGCATCTCGGCCTCCCCGACCGCGACGACGTCAAGGTGGGCGTCGTCACCTACAAGCTCGCCGCCCATGCCGCCGACCTCGCCAAGGGCCATCCCGCCGCCAAGCTGCGCGACGACGCGCTCAGCCGCGCGCGCTTCGAGTTCCGCTGGCGCGACCAGTTCAACCTCAGCCTCGATCCCGACACCGCCGAGCAATATCACGACCAGACGCTGCCCGCCGAAGGCGCCAAGACCGCCCATTTCTGCTCGATGTGCGGGCCGAAGTTCTGCTCGATGAAGATCACGCAGGAGGTGAGGGATTTCGCGGCGAAGCAAAACTCCGGCGTCGAAAGCTTCCTGGCCTCAGATCCTCCCCGGAACGAGAAGGGGGACCATGCGCAGCATGGTGGAGGGGGTTCGCCGGACCCCGCAGCTATCGAAGCCGGCATGGCGGAGATGAGCGAGAAGTTCCGAGAGAAGGGCGGCGAAATCTACCTGCCGGCGGCGGAATAGCGGGCGAGCACGACAGCTAGCCCATCCGCTCCGCCTTCACGATCCGCACCGGCTTTTCGATGATCTGCCCCTTCATCGCGCCGCTGCCGCCCGCGGCGGTGGGGGAAGCCAGGATCTTGCGCACCGTCGCCATGCCGTCAACTACCTTGCCGAACACGGCATAGCCGGGCGCGCCGGGCTTGGCGTCCATGCTCGGTGTCTTGTCGGTGACGATGAAGAAATCGCCCATCGCGGAGCCGGGCTCGCGCTGGGCCATCGAGATCGCGCCGGCTTCGTGGTGCAGGCCCGTCCTGCTGGTCGGCTCGTGCGCGATCGGCGGCAGCATGCGGCGGTAGTCGCCGCGGATTCCACCCTGGATGAAGCCTTCCTTCTCACGATTCTTCGTGCGCGCGGCGCGATAGAAGAAGGTTCCGTCGAAGCGATGCTGGTCGACGTAGCGGACGAAATTCGCCGTAGTGATCGGCGCGCGCCGGGCATCGAGCGCGAGCGTGATCGAGCCGGCCTCGGTCTCCAGCTTCACGCGGACGACGTCGGGCAGCGGCTCGGGCGCGTTGGTCTCGGCCTTGGACACGGCAGCACCGTCGCCGGTATTTGCCGAGACATTGTCGGGCACGCCTTGCGAGCAGCCCGGGCCGATCAGCAACAGGAGAAGGAGAGGCGCCAGCAGCCGAATCATGCCCCGGAAATAAGGGAAAAAGCCATCGGGAGGATAGCCGGGACCTTAAAGCGCCTCTCGTAAGAGCAACCCTTTGATCTGGGTTTCCTCTCCCCTTCCTTGATCCCGTTGGCCGATCGCTTGACAGGCGAGCGTGTTCACCGGATCACTGTGGCGGGGTTCGACTCCCCTTAGGGGCATTGTCTCGAACGCGACATTCGAAAGGATGCGGTCAGCACAAATGAGCAATGCCTTAGCTGTTGGTAGCAAGCGACTGTTGATCGCTCGAACTAAAGCCTTCCGGCGCCAGCCCTTCGGGCAGCCGTGGCGCGGCCATGCGGGTTTAGAGCCCCCGCCGCGTCGCCGCGGCGCCGGAAGGTGAGCGACGCAATGGACCCGATTATCCTGATCCTAGCAGCGGTCGCTTTCATCATCGGCGTGCAGCTTTGGCGTGCCCGCGAAGTAACCATTATTTATCCGCCGAATGTCGGCCTCCGCTATCGAGACGGACGATTCGAACGCGAGCTTCCGCCCGGTCGCTATGTTCGGATCGATCCCTTCAAACGCACCAGGATAGTAAAGCTGTCTCTGGCTGAAGTGCCCATTCAGCTGGGAGAGATGACGGTGCTCTCTCAGGACCAATTCTCCTTCCGATTGGCGTTGGCGCCCGTGCTGAAGATCACCAATGCGCGCCTCTACATTGAAAGCCAATCCGTCAGCGAGCAGCACTCACTGAGCCATTTCATAGCTTCGGCAGGAGGGCACAGCGCGCTCCACTGGCTGGTGGCCGCGGCAGCGGTCGAGGTGGTCGCTTCCAGGACGTTGGGACAGATATTGGCGGACCAGGCGCTTATTGGTGATGCCATTCAGGCCAAACTGGCCGGCGCCATTCCGGGCGCCTCGGTCGAGAGGATACTCCTGACCGGCATCAATCTCCCACCCGAAACCCGTAAGATGTTCACCGACGTCGAGCGAGCGAAGATGGATGCGCAGGCAGGGCTGGAACGCGCGCGCGGCGAGCAGGCTGCCTTGCGGGTCCTGGCCAACGCCGCGCGCCTTGTCACAGACAATCCTGCCTTGGCGAATCTTCGACTGTTGCAGGCAATCGAAGCCTCCAAGAGCTCCACTACGATTGTCATCGGCGATGCGTCCGCTCTGCCGGGCCTTGGAGGGCAGGTGCGCACCAAGCCAGTCTCGCGCGGCAAGCAATGACGCCCACTTTGTTAAGTTGTCACGACTGCAAATGGCCGCGGCAGTCGTCACGCCACGGTTGAGGAGGCACGAAGATCGACGAGTCTAAAGTTCAGCCGGAGTAGTTCCTGTCGCATCCAGGAGAAGCCGCAGATGCTCGAACATATCCCCCAGTGGCTGGGCCAGGCGCTGCGCGGACTGCGCGCCGGCACGGGCAAATTGTGCATCGCGCAGCTCGAGGGCGATTATCCATCGATCGAACTGTCGAGCACCGCCTTCGCCGACGGCGGGCGG
>DATFHP010000111.1:0-26665 GCA_035248285.1 Allosphingosinicella sp.
CTATGAGGTCACCAATCAGTGGCGGAAGCGGTTGTAATCCCGGCAGGCAATTTGGGTTTGGGGTGAAGACGGGAGCGTGTCTGGCTCACCTCCTGTGGCGGGCGGGTGCCGTGTGCAGCTCGAGCTCGCTAGCAACGTCTGCAAGGCGAACGTAGCTATAGTTGCTGGCAGCGGGAGCACAATTCTCTTTAAAGGGTTTCAATGCGCTATTGGGACCCAGATATGGTAACGCCGTCTCCGTTTCGTCCACAGCTGGGAAGCCAATTGTGAATCGACCTGTAGCTGCCATACCGTATCTGCCTTAAGGTCGAGCCTAACGAGGTCGCATGGTTCTAGTCGAGAGCACGACGGACGCTGTCCGATCATCCTACATCCACGCAATGCTCAGCGGCGAAGGCGTGGAATTCGTCTTCAATGATCGAAGAGATGCCTTTGATTTTTTCGTGAATGACGTCGACTTGGCGCATGCTAAAAATATTATAAGCCGGCGTGACAATGAACTCTTTTCCCCGATCTCAGATCAAACCCCAAGATACGCTCCATCCGCCTCCCAACTAAAATTCCTCAAGATATTTTTTGCTGCTTTTGGCGCGATTTTGGTTTTGGTCGGCGTAGGCGGATTGTTGATCGATTGCTGGTTCTTGGCGGAAGGTCGTTCGGCTCTGGCGACCACAGTCGACCACAGCGGACGGCTGGGGGGTAAGTACGACCAAGCAATCGTCGAGTACGTCGTCGACGGTCAGCCGTATCGGTTGACCTCAATTAGGGGAACAGGATTGTGGACGATGGGTGACACGGAGTGGGTTAGATACAATCCAAGCCACCCGGCATTCGCCCGAGAGGCGGTTGCGCTTTGGGCTGACCTGTTCTGTGTTCTTCTTGGCGGAGCCATGGTGGAGCCATGGCGGCGGAAAGTGCGGCGATGAGGTGGAGCGCAGCGCTGTTGTTGGTGGGCGCCGCCGCTTGCTCTCCCGCGGGACCGGACGATCCGGTCTCGAATGACGCAGCGGCTCATACTGTGGTTCCGGCGGTCGAGGAGACGCCACAGCCGGAAATCAAGGTCCCTAAGACGTCCACGACGGCAACACCGGAACCACCATCTTCACTCAAACCCGTATCGGAGAAATATTCGGCTTATGGCCAGGAGCCGGGCTGGCTGGTGACGATCGCCGACGGACGGATCGATTACACCGGCAATTACGGCGAGAAGACGATCAGCGTCGCTCAGCCTGCGCCGCGCATGACCGGCAACGGCTATCGCTACGAGGCCGGCCGCCTGATCATCGCGATCGACCGCGGCCGCTGCAACGATGCGATGAGCGGCCAGGGGTTCGCCGACACGGTCACCGTGCGCGCAGACGGCGAGACTTATCTCGGCTGCGGCGGCGCGCGCAGGCCCGGCTGGGACATGTAGCTATTCGGCGGCCTCGGCTTCGCTGGCCTCCGGCGCCGGAAGAGCGTCCGCGGGCGATTTGGCGAGCGTGTCGACGCTTTCGACCACCTCTATCTCCTTCGATCCGGTGCCGACGCTAAGGTCGCGGAAGCGGCGCGCCGACACCAGGACGCGGCCTTCGAAGCTGGCGATGAACTTGTTGTAATTGTCGACCGCGCTGTTGAGGCCGCCGCCGACCCGTTTCAGATGCGTCGCGGCGACCGCCAGCCTTTCGTGCAGCTCCTTGCCGAGCGCATCGACCTTGCGCGCTTCGTCGACCAGCCGCTCCTGCCGCCAGATGTTGGCGACCGTCTTGGCGATCGCGACAAGGTTGGTCGGCGTGGCCAGCAGCACCCGGCGGTCGAACGCCCATTCCCACAGGCCTTCGTCCTGTTCGAGCGCGGCGAACAGGAAATGCTCGCCGGGTATGTACATGACGACATAGTCGGCGGCATCGCCGAACTGCTCCCAATAGCTCTTGCCGCCGAGCTGGGTCGCATGCGTCTTGATCGCGGCGGCATGCGCCTTGAGATGCGCGGCGCGGATCGTCTCGTCGACCTCTTCGCTCGCGTCGAGGAACGCGTTCAATGAGCATTTGGCGTCGATGATCAACTGGCGCCCGCCCGGCAGGCGGATGATCACGTCCGGCCGCAGCCGGCCGTCGTCGGTCGTCACCGAAGCTTCGGAGCGGAAATCGGCATAGTTGGACAGGCCGGCATGCTCGAGCACGTTCCTGAGGCTCTGTTCGCCCCAGCGGCCGCGCGCCTTGGGGCTGGAACGCAACGCATTGACCAGCTTGGCGGCCTCGTCGCGGACCTGGCTCTGGCCGGCGCGGACCAGCTCCACCGCTTCGCGCAGGCCGGCATATTGGTCGACCCTCTCCTTCTCGACCTGCTTCAGCCCCTCTTCATAGCGCTTCAGCGTCGTTTCGACCGGCTGCAGCAGCGACTTCAATTTCTCCTCGTGCATCTCGCCGGCCTGGCTGAAGCGCGCGTCGGCGCGTTCGAGGAAATGCTTCTGCGCCTCGCCGAGCAATTTGCCGCCGATCTCGCTGAATTGCGCACTCATCGCCTCGCGTGCCTCGCGCAGCTCGGCGAGGCGCATGTCGAACGCGCGCTCCTTCTCTTCCTGCACCGCACTCAGACGCGCGCATTCGCTCCGCGCCTCACCGCATTGGTGACGAAGCTGCTCGAGCTGTTCGTGCAGTGCCGGCACCTGCCGCGCGCGCTCCTCGGCGGCGGCGAGTTGCGCCACGCCGCGGCGGCTGCCCAGCAGCCAGCCGGCGCCCAAGCCGGCCGCCAGCAGCAACAGCGCCAGAAAGAGGAAGACAAGGTCCAACGCGGCTCTCCGGAGCGGAACGAAGAGCGAACCTAAAGCAGGACGAAGCGGTGCTCAAGAGTCTTGGATTGAGAAGCGATCTGACGACGGTCCGGATGGATCCCAGCTTGTTGGGTTCATAACTCCGTTCGGGCTGAGCATGTCGAAGCCCTCCCTTGGTTCCTGCGAGAAGAAAGGTCCCTCGACAGGCTCAGGACGAACGGTGGGTTCGGTGTGACGTGGAAGCCTCAGGCAGCCTTTTTCGGCTGCTCCTTCTTCAGCTTGGCGAGCTTGCGAAGGATCATGTCGCGCTTGAGGCGCGAGAGATGGTCGATGAACAATATCCCTTCGAGATGGTCGATCTCATGCTGCAGGCAGACGGCGAGCAGACCATCAAGATATTCGTCATGCACCTTGCCATGCTCGTCGAGCCAGCGGGCGCGGAGCCGGTCCGGCCGCTCGATCTCGGCGAACTGGTCCGGAAGCGACAGGCAGCCTTCGTTGTAGACCTGGAGCGTTTCGGCATTCTCGACGATCTCGGGATTGATGAACACCCGGGGATCGCGGACCGGCTCGCCCTCTTCCGATTCCGGCTCCTGCAGATCGATGACCAGGATGCGCTTCGGAACCCCGATCTGGATGGCGGCAAGGCCGATGCCCGGCGCGGCATACATGGTTTCGAACATATCGGCGATCAGCGCGCGCACGTCGTCGGTCACGCTTTCGACCGGCGTGGAAATCTGCCGGAGCAGCGGATCGGGTGCCTCGATGATCGGTCTAACGGCCATGAATGCGAAGTAGGAAGACAGCGGCTTTGCGTCAAGAAACTCAGCCGACCGGTCGTCGCGCACGGAGCGCCTGCGCCAGCGTGCCCTCGTCGAGGTAATCGAGCTCGCCGCCGACCGGCAATCCGTGCGCGAGCTGGGTGATGCGGACCGGGAAGCCTTCGAGACGGTCGACGAGATAATGGGCGGTGGTCTGGCCCTCCAGCGTCGCGTTCATCGCCAGCACCACCTCGTCGATACCGCCGCGGCGGACCCGCTCGACCAATGCCTCGATCGCCAGATCCTCGGGCCGCACGCCTTCGAGCGCCGAAAGCCTGCCGCCGAGCACGTGGAAGGCGCCGGGAAAAAGATGCGACCGATCGAGCGCCCACAGGTCGGAGACCTCCTCGACGACGCACAGCAGCCGGTTGTCGCGGCGCGGATCGGCGCAGATCGAGCAGGGATCCCTGGTATCGACATTGCCGCACACCGTGCAAACCGCCAGCGCGCGATCGACCTGCTCCAGCGCGCGCAGCAACGGCACCAGCGCGGTCTCGCGCTTCTTGATCAGGTGCAGCACCGCGCGCCGCGCCGAACGGGGGCCAAGCCCCGGCAGCCGGGAAAGCGCCTGGGTCAGCGCGTCGATTTCGGAAGAAGCCATGCGGGAGGATATGGTCAGCAGGCGGCGCTTGCCAAGCCGCCGCGAGCGGATAGTGAGGCGGCATGCGGATCGTCTTCATGGGAACCCCGGCCTTCGCGGTGCCGTCGCTCGATGCGCTGATCGCCGCCGGGCACGAGATCGCCGCGGTCTATTGCCAGCCGCCACGGCGCGCCGGCCGGGGCAAGACGCTGCAGCAGGCGGCGGTTCACAAGCGCGCCGAAGCGGCGGGCCTCGAGGTGCGCACGCCCGATACCCTGCGCGACCCGGAGGTCCAGCAGGCCTTCGCCGCGCTGAACAGCGACGCCGCCGTCGTCGCGTCCTACGGCCTGATCTTGCCCGCACCGATCCTGTCGGCGCCGCGTCACGGCTGCTTCAACATCCATGCCTCGCTGCTGCCGCGCTGGCGCGGCGCCGCGCCGATCCACCGCGCCATCCTCGCCGGCGACGAGACCACCGGCGTCGCGATCATGAAGATGGAGGAAGGCCTGGATACCGGCCCGGTCTATTGCACGCGAACGACCGATATCGACGGCAAGAATGCGGTGCAGCTGGCCGAAGAGCTGGGCGCGATGGGGGCGGCACTGATGGTCGAGGTGCTCGACAAGCTGGACGCGCTCCGTCCCGTCGCCCAGCCGGCGGACGGCGCGACCTACGCCGCCAAGATCGAGAAACGCGAGGGTCGGATCGACTTCACCCGGCCCGCCGCCGAGATATTGCGCCGGATCCGAGCCTTCTACCCGGTGCCCGGCGCCTTCTTCGAATTCCGGGGCAGCCGGATCAAGATCCTCGATGCCGAGATCGTCGACCGGAGCGGCGAGCCCGGCACGATTCTCGACGATCGCATGACCATCGCCTGCGGCGACAAGGCGATCGCACCCTGGCTCGTCCAGCGCGAGGGCCGCGCGGCCATGGCGCCCGCGCTGCTGCTCAACGGCTTTGCGATCCCTGCCGGCACGCGGCTGGGTCTGGATCCTTGAGTGACTCGCTTCCGGCTCATCGTCGAATATGACGGACGGCCGTTCATGGGCTGGCAGCGCCAAGGCCACGGCCCCTCGGTACAACAGGCGATCGAGGAAGCGGCGGCGGCGATCACCGGCGAGCGCGCGGTGCTTCACGCCGCGGGGCGGACCGATGCCGGTGTCCATGCGCTGGCGATGAGCGCGCATGTCGATATCGTCCGGGCCATCAGTCCTTTTCGCCTCCGCGAAGGCCTCAACGCGAAGCTGCGCCCGCAGCCGGTGGCGATCCTCGACGCGGCGCCGGTGCCCGACGGCTGGCACGCGCGCTTCAGCTGCATCGGTCGGCGTTACCTCTACCGTATCGTCAACCGCCGCGCGCCGCTCGCGCTCGAAGCGGGACGGGCCTGGCGGGTAGGCGTCCCGCTCGACGCCGATGCGATGCACGAGGCGGCGCAGCGTCTCGTCGGGCGTCACGATTTCACGACCTTCCGCTCGGCCCATTGCCAGTCGGACAGCCCGATCAAGACACTCGACCGTCTCGACGTCCGCCGCAGCGGCGATGCCATCGAGATCCGGGCCGCCGCACGATCCTTCCTCCACCACCAGGTGCGCTCGATGGTCGGCTGCCTGCAGCTCGTCGGCAGAGGGAAATGGAGCGGCGCCGACCTCGCGGCGGCGCTTCACGCCCGCGATCGCGCGATGCTTGGGCTCAACGCGCCGCCCGACGGGCTGTATTTCGTTGCCGCCCTGTACGACGAGTCCGACAGCCCGAACAGCCGCTGAAGCGACTTCTCGAGCATCAGCAGCTGCCACAACAGCCGGCCATGCTCGGCGCGGCCCGAACGATGCTCGGCGGCAATTCGGCCGATCTCCTGCTCGTCGAACCAACCGAGCTCCGCCAGGGCCGAACCGCGGCCCGCGGCCATGGCCTGATCGGTCAGCGGGCCGCGAAACCAGTCGCTGACCGGAGTCACGAAGCCCATCTTGCGGCGGAACAATATCTCGTCGGGCAGATAGCGACGGAGCGCCTGCTTCATCAGCCATTTGCCGTTGCCCCGCCGCAGCCGCAGCCGCGCCGGCACGCGCGCCGCAAATTCGATCAGCCGATGGTCGAGCAAGGGCTCGCGCGCTTCCAGGCCCACCGCCATGCTGGTGCGGTCGACCTTGGTGAGTATGTCGCCGGGAAGCCAGAGCTTGAGATCGGCATATTGCGCGCGCGACAGCGGATCGTTCGCAGGCGCGGCGCGCATCGTCGCGGCATAGCGTTCCTCGGCGCCGGGTCCGCGCAGCGATGCCTTGAAGGCGGGCGCGTAGAGGCGCGTGCGAAGCGCCGGCGGCGTGACACCGACCGCCAGCGCATAGGCCTCCTCGTCGGACCGGCCGATCGCCTCGAGCGTCGTCTTGGCGCGCAGATATTGCGGCGCCCAGTCGAGCTTGGGATAACAAGCGCCGATGCCGCCGATCAAACGCCGCGCCGCGCGCGGGATCATGCGCCGCACGCGCGCTTCGCCGGCGTGGAACGCGTAGCGGCGATAGCCGGCGAAAGCCTCGTCGGCGCCGTCGCCCGACAGCGCGACCGTGACCTTCTCGCGCGCAAGCTCGCAGACCCGATAGGTGGCGAGGGCCGAGGCGTCCGCAAACGGCTCGTCGAAGGCGTCGGCGAGCGTGTCGATGAGGGCGAAATCCTCGGCCGAGACGATCCGGCTGCGATGGCTGGCGGCGAAACGCTCGGCCACCAGCCTGGCGTGGCGGGTCTCGTCATGATCGGCCTCTTCGAAGCCGATCGAGCAGGTTTCGACGGCCTTGCGGCTCGCTTCGGCCATCAGCGCGACCACGGCCGAGCTGTCGACTCCGCCGGACAGGAAGGCGCCCAGCGGGACGTCGGCGACCATGCGCGAATGCACCGCGTCGCGCAGCCGCTCGATCAGCTCCTCCTGCAGCGCCGACGATGAGGCGGCGGCAGGATTGCTGAAATCGACGTCCCACCAGCGCACCGGCTCGGCCACCGCGCGGCCGCGCCTCAGCAGCAGATAATGGCCGGCGGCGAGCTTGCGCACGCCGGCGACGATGCACGCATCCTCGGGCACGTAACCCAGCGCCAGATAGTCGTCGACCGCCTGTGGATCCGGTATCCGGCGAAGCAAGGGATGCGCGAGCAGCGCCTTGAGCTCCGACCCGAAGATCAGGGAGCCATCGGAGAGTTCGGTATACAGCAAGGGTTTCACGCCAAGCCGGTCGCGCGCCAGGAACAAGGCCTCGGCATCGGCATCGTAGATTGCGAAGGCGAACATGCCGTGGAGGCGGGACAGGCAGCCCGGCCCCCATTGCAGCCAGGCGCCGAGGATCACCTCGGTGTCGGAGTCGGTCCGGAAGATGTGGCCGATCGCCTCCAGTTCCGCACGCAGCGCGCGGAAATTGTAGATCTCGCCGTTGAAGGTGATCACCACCCGCTGGTCGGCGCTGGCCATAGGCTGCGCGCCGCCGCTCAGATCGATGATCGACAGGCGGCGGTGGCCGAGCGCGACTCCGGGCGCCGTCCACACCCCGCTGCCGTCCGGTCCGCGGTGCGCGAGCATTTCGCACATCGCGGCCACGCGCGCCGGATCGACCGGCTTGGGCAATTGCGGGTGAAAGATGCCGGCAATCCCGCACATCGCCTAGCGACCGCCTGCCGTGCGGTCGGCGAACCGGTCGATCGGGCCGAGGCCGGCAAGGAAATCGTCGATCGCCGGACGCGGGCTCAGACCCTCGCCGGGCGCCTGCGCGGATACCAGCACCGCGACCGCACGCTGCGACCCGCCGATCAGACGCCTTTTCATCGTCGCCACCTTTACCTCAAAGCGATTTCCGGTGAGAATCCCTCCGACGCGATAAAATGTCGCCACCTCGCGTACCGTGCCGAAAGAGACGATCCGGTCCAGCCTCCCGTCGGACGGCGCAGCACCGTCGGCGGTCCAGGCCCAGCGGCTTTCGGGTCCGACGGCGCCCTGCCCGTAGCCGACCAGCTCGCGCCCCTCCTGCTGGCGTGCGTATACCGCGATGGCGAGATCGACCTCCCTGCCCTGCGCATCGCGGTAGTGTGCGATGCGAAAGCGGTCGGCGCCGGCGAAATGCGGTTGCCATGGACGGGTGCCGGGCACGGCGATGCGTTGCCAGCCGGCGACGGCCGGCAGGGCGATCTCGGCCGGCAACGGATCGGTGGCGGCGGCCAGCGCCTGCGACCAGGCCAGGGGGATTGCGGCCACAGCCATTGCCGCAGCGGCCATTCCCGCCAGGCGGCGCGGGCGCGTCGGAACCGCATCGCGTTCCTGCAGCGCCTCAGGATCGAACCAGGGATCATGAGCGGAGCGATCGAAGAAGGGCCAACCGGCCGCCATCAGCAACGCGATGACGATGGCGAAGAATATCCAGCCGTAGAGGATGTGATCGAAGCCGGTGGCATAATCCGCATCGGTGAGCGAGGCGACATAGATGGTCGCCCACGCCCGGACGCCGTTGGCGAGCACCGGAATGACGACCGCCGCCGCCATGAACAGGATGCGTCGGACCCAAGCGCGGAAGCACAGATTGGCGACCAGCGCCCCATAAGCGAGCATCGCGACCAGGAACTTGACGCCCGAACAGGCCTCGGCGACCTCGAACGGGCCGCTAGGCGTGGTGATGAACACGCCCTCCAGATGCGCGGGGATTCCCGCCAGACCGAGCAGGACCATGCACATGCGGGCGGTGATCGTCTGCATCAACGGCACGATCTCCTCGCCCGCCGGCACGAGGAAGAAGGCGTAAAAGAGCGGAAAGGCCAGGCCGCGCGCCACCGCCTTGCCGAGGCAGGCGACGACCATGCCCTGAAGCATGAGCACCAGGCCCAGATGCCGGGCCAGCGCCACCTCGCCGGCCTGGCCCAGCAGCCAGGCCGAGGCGCCCGCGGCCACGACGAGCAGCCCCGGTGTCCAGGCCACCGGCACGAGCCGGCGCAGCTGTGGGCGGCGCTGCCATATCAGCCAGGCGATGATCGGCACGATCAGGACGCAATGGTTGAAGGTCGAGCTTTCGATCCAGATCCGCACCATGTCGGCGACATCCTGGCGGAACAGCAGCAGGAGAGCCGTGGCCGCGACGCCGAGCACAGTCAGATGATTGCGCCACTGACTTTCGACCGCATGCGTGGCGGCCTTGCGGATCGGCAGGATCGCGGTCATGCCGCGGTCTGTCGCGCCGGCAGGTCAAGAAGTGTGGTCAGCGCGGCGAGCCGCGCCGGCCAGCTGTAGCCGGCCTCCATCCTGCGCCGCGCGGCAGCGCCCAGCCCCGCCGCGCGTTTGGGATCATGGAGCAGGCAGCGAATCGCCGCCGCCTGGTCCTCGGGTCCGTCGGCTACCAGCAGGTCGCGTCCCGCCATGGCGTCGATGCCGGCGAAGGCGGCGGGCGAGGCGACGACGGGCTTCGCCATCGCCATGGCTTCGAGCACCTTGTTCTGGACGCCGCGTCCGATGGTGAGCGGCGCCACCACGACGTCGGCCGCGGCGAGCCAGCTGCGCACGTCGTCCACCGCGCCGATGACGACGGTGCCGTTGATGCCGTGCAGGTGCCGCACGGTCTTGGCTGGTTTCCGGCCCACGATCGCAAAACGCGCCTCGCCGAGATGCCGGCGGATCAGCGGCATGACTCCGCGCGCGAACGATTCCACCGCTTCGACATTGGGACGATAATCCATCTGGCCGGTGAACAGGATCAGCGGCCCCGCGCCGCGCCGCGCCGCGTCCAGCCGCGGAAAGTCGCCGTCAGGATCGTAGAAAGCGAGGTCGATGCCGTTGCCGATCGCCCTGATCCGCGCTTCGGCGAGGCCGGTGCGGTCGCGGAACAGCTGGGCCTCGGCATCGCTGACGAACAAGCTGAAGTCCGCGCGCTTGGCTACCGCCTGCTCGAAGCGAAGCAGCGATCGGCCTTCGCGGCGATACAGCCATCCGGGCGGCCCGCGCCCCCGCTCGCCATATTCCGCGAACTTGGCCGAATCCATGTCCACGAAATCCATCACGAACCGGCGCCCCGGCTTGCCGGGAACGAACCGCGCCATCTGGCCGGAGAAGGCGAAGATGGTGTCGATCGCGCGCTCGGCGAGCAGCTGGTCGACATTGCGCTTCATCGCGCTGCTCGCGAACATCGCGGTCGAAACCGGCTTGCCGCGCAGCAGCGCGCCGGCGGCCGGAAGCCAGTTGCGCGGCCGCACCTCGACGAAGGCCTGGCCCAGCTTCGCGCCCATCGCCTGCCGCAAGGCCGGAAGATGCCTTCGATCCTCGCGGTCGTCGGCGAAGCAGGCTAGATGGACGCGGGCGTGCCGGCCCATCTCCTTCAATATGTTGAACGATCGGATCTTGTCACCGCGATCGGGCGGATAGGGAATGCGATGGGCCAGGAAGAGGATCTCCGCCATCAGCCGAGCCCCCTGGCGATCAGCGGCCCGGCGCGATTGGCCAGCCACAGCGGCAGCCTGCGCCACAGCGCGACCTGCAGGCGATAGCGCGGCGACAGCGGATTGATCTCGCGGCCGGCCCCGCCCCGGATCGAGCACACCGCATAGGTCAGCGGCTCCGGCTCGAAACCCCAATTCTTCTTATAGGCATAAGCGCCGGTGCCGAGCTTCGAGCGGCCGAAGTCGAAACGTGTGCAGCCACGCGCCGCGGCATGCCGCATCAGCTCGAAATACATCAGTTCGTTCGCGCGCAGCGATCGGGCCCGGCGCGTTCCGCCCCCCCAATAGGGAAAAACGGTGCCCTTGAAATAGAAGCTCAACACGCTGGCTACCGGACGCCCCTGCTCGAGGATGGTGACGATATCCGCGTCGTCATCGAAGCCGTCCAGCATCGCCTCGAACAGGGCTTTTGGGAAGACCGGCGTGCCGAGATTGCGCACGCTCTCGGAATAAACCGCGAAATGGGCGGCGCGATCCGCCCTGCCGCGTCCGATCGAGACGTCGAGGCCCATCGTCAGCGCCTTCCGAACCTCGGCGCGCTGCTTGCGCGGAATCGCGGCCATGATCGCCTCGTCGCCGGAAGGAAGGCCGCGCGCAAAGCCGGCATAGACGCCGCTTCTTGCCTCGTATCCGGCCGGCACGCGGCCGCCGCGAAGCTCGACGCTGGAGCATTTGCGCTGCTCCGCGAGGCGGCGTGCCGCCTGCGCGAGCACGGTCTCCGCCGCCTCGTCATGCGCCAGAATGCCGCCGCCGACCCCGAAACCCGACGATACCAGCGCCGACCCGAACAAGGGCGAGCGGATTTCGCTGAGCGGCAATATTCCGCCGAGGCGCCCATCCGGGGCCTCGGCGATCAGGACATGCCCGCGCTGGCCGCAGCCGCGCTCCACCGCCAGGCACCATTCGGGACGGTGGAACGGGGTGCTCCCGCCATGGCTCGACACGAAGGCAAGGATCCGGGCACGATCGGCCGGATCGCCGAGATCGGCCGCTCTCGCATCCAGCGCCGCCAGGGCGGAATGGGCGTTCATTGCAGGCGTTCGCGTTCGTGGGCCACCACCGCGTCGGTGCGGCCCCATTGGTGGCGGCGGAGCAATTTCGCGAGCTTGGCCTCCATGCTCGACAGGCGGCTATAGTGCCTGAAGCGCGATTTGAGCGGCGCGCGGGCAACGCGCGGCTGCCCCGGGTCGATTTCCCAGGGATGGAAGTAGAAGACCGCCGGACGCTCTTCGATGCGATTCATGCGGTCGATCGCCCAGCTGGAGAAAGCCAAGGGAAGCAGGCGGAAGAAGCCGCCGCCCGCAGCGAGCCTTTTGCCCCCGATCGCGACCGTGGTGACGGGAAGCTCGATCAGATCGGACCCCGGCACCGGGCAATGCGCGAAACGGGGCGCTTCCGGCCAGCCATAATGATCGTGCTTAAGCGGCGCCACGCTCGACGAATAGACATAATGCTGTTCGGCCAGCACCTGATGCGCCCAGGGCGTCCGTTCGTCGATCGAGAAGCTCGGTGCCCGGTAGCCGCGCGGCACGATGCCGCAGGCGGACGCGATGGCGCGGCCGGCCCGGTCGAGATCCGATGCGAATTCGGACGCATTCATGGCCGATACCCGCCGGTGATCCCAGCCGTGGCTGGCGATCTCATGCCCCGCTTCGGCAATGCGGCGCACGAGCGCGGGATGCCGCTCGGCCACCCAACCCAGGATGAAGAACGTGGCCTTGACGTCGGCGCGCGCGAACAGCGCGAGAACGGCTTCGCTGTTCCGCTCAACCCGGCACGGCAACGCATCCCATGAATCGCGCGAAATGACGTTTTCGAAGGCGCCGACCTGGAACCAGTCCTCGATATCCACCGACAGTGCGTTCAACATCGCCCGGCCCCATCACGCGGCGCGCGGGGAGCTGGACTCCACTGTGCGCCATCCGGGCAGCCGTGACGAAAACGGATCACCGGCTGCTCCTATCCTGTTTCGCCCGGCGTTTCTCGCCAAAAGCCGTCCCGTACCGATCGGTCAGGCGGCATTGTGGCGATAGCGAACCTCCGCTTTGCCTTCCTCGACCCAGTTGATGAGCAGGCTGAGCACGCGCCGAAGCGCGATATCCTGTTCTTCGAGCCGGACTTCCAGCATCGCGAGTCGCCGTTCCAGCGCCAGATCGCGGGCCGAATCCGACGGATGGCTGGCGGTACGCGCGAGCCTGATATGATCCAACTGCTGCGCCGCGCCGTCGGCGGCAAGATCCGCGACCACGGCCTCGACCGTGTCGGCGTCGATCGTTTCGAGCTGCTCCACCGCTCCGAACAGCATCAGCCGGGTCGCGAGCTGGTTGACCCGGCGCAGGATACCACCGGTATGATGGTAGAGCGCGGCATAGGCGTCGTCGGTGAATTGCGGCTTGCCTGTCCACCCGACCAGCGCAAGGCGATGGGTAATATAAGGTTCGAGCTCGGCTTCATCGATCGGCTCCAGATGATGGGTGGCAATCACCCGCTGGCGCAATTGCTCAAGCGCAACGCTGCCCGCGAGGCGATCGCGAAACTCGGGCTGGCCCATCAGTACGATTTGAATCAGCGCCTGCCCCGCGATCTGGAAATTGGAGAGCATACGAAGCTCTTCGAGCGCGGAATCGGACAAATTCTGCGCTTCGTCGACGATCAGCAGCGTGCGCTTGCGTGCCCGCGATTCGTCCTCGAGCCATTGCTCGATGCGCTCGAGCAAATGGGCCTTTGTCAGGCTCTGCGTGTCGAGGCCCATGCCTTGCGCGACCAGACGAAGCACGTCGTCGCCTTCGACCTGGGTCGAAACCAGGCTGATCGCGTTCAGGCGGGCGCGATCGATCGTGCTCAGCAAATGCAGGGCAAGCGTCGATTTGCCGGCACCAATCTCCCCGGCGATGACGATGAAGCCCTCGCCCTGCGCCAAGCCATAGCCGAGATAGGACATCGCCTTCTTGTGCGTGCGGCTGTCGAAATAGAAGCGCGCGTCGGGTGTGAGCTGGAACGGCCGTTCGGTGAAACCGTAAAAATCCGTGTACATCGATACGCGGGCGGATGCCCCTCCCTCAGAATGTGTAGCGAAGCCCGAGCAGCGCCGTCGCGATGGTGCTGTTCGCATCGCCGTCGTCGGTCGTATAGACGCCGAGAGACGCCGTCGCTTCGAGCCGATCGAGCAGGAAACTGTGATAATAGGTGCCTTCGACGCCGGTGCTGAAGATCGCGTCGCTGCCGACGATGCCGGTATCGTACCAGTCGGCATAAGCGTCGAAATCGAGCCCCGAATGGCGGCTCAGCGACCGCCCGAGGGTCGCTTCGAGCGTGGCGCTCCGATCCTTGACGCCGTGCAGCGCAAAAATGCCGGTCTCGGGCGTCAGATATTTGCGCTGCGCATAGCTGAAGCCGATGTCCATATCCCAGGGCCCGCGGCTGCCGGAAAGGACCAATGCCGCGCCGCGATTGTGGAAGTTCTGGTTGGTGATCGCATTCAACGCGTCGCCAAGGCACCGGCCCGATCCAGGCTCGCTGCCGAACACGCACCCGCCGAAGTTGTTGGCATTGATGCCATGAGTCTTGACCTTAAATTTTGTCGGCAGACCACTGATATCGTTTACGATCAGTCGGCCGAAGCTGGTCACGCTATCATAGAGGACCGCGTTCAGGGCGACGTCGCGGCTGATCTGATGCCGGAAGGTGCCGACGACGGTGGTATCACCATATCGTTGGCCGCCGCGCAGCTGCAGCTCGGTCCGCGGGCTGGGCCGCCAGATCACGCCCGCATCCCAGATGAGGCCTTTCTGGTCATAGGCCAGCAACCGCGGCTTGGACGGGTCCGCGACGATCTTTCCGCCCGGAGTGACGACTGGCAGTCCATTGGAATCACGAAGGAAGTCCTGCTGACTGGCTTCCATTTTCTCATAGCCGACGCCGCCGGTGACGGCGAAGGTGGGCGACACGGGCAGCACCACGTCGCCGCGGATGAACTTGCCCTGGAAATGGCCCTTGAGCCGCTTGGTGTTTTCGCGCTCGTACCCGGCTGCCACGGTCCAGCCGATCGGCAACTCGCCCGGCGCCATGCCGACGCTGCCCTGGATGGTGTGGCTGGTCGAGCTTTCATAGCGATCGAGCGGACCGCCCGGAAAGCTGCTGCCGATCAGGGCATGGTCGTCGACCTTGACGTAGCCGAGATGATAGCTGGCGTTGACCGCCACCGGGCCGACATGGGTTGAAAGATTGGGGCCGACATAGCCGGCATAGACGTCGGCGATATTGCGGTTGTCGGCGCTGTTGAAACCGAAGCTGGGTCCGCGCGGATCCGATCGGCCGCGCGCGGCGATCGCGCCCGCGTCCAGGGTCAGGACCTCGGGCGCGATCGCGATGCGCGCCTGGGCGAGGCCGCTATGGACGTCCTCGTCGACCCGGTCGTGGCCCCAGGGGATATAGCGTTCGTAGCGGTAGCTGATCTGCGCCTGCACGCGGCGGCTGGTGGCCGACGCGTCGACGCCGACGGCGACGTCGGTGTAGGTGAGCACGTCATGGCCGCCGCTCAGTTCGGCATCGAGCACCTGCTCCACCTCGATATAGGGAGCAATGTCCGTGCGCGCCTGCGCGGGTGTGGCGAAGAACAGCGCCAGTCCCCCCGCCGCGCCGGCAAGCGCGAGCGTCCGCGACGCGACCCGCCATAAGGTCGAGAGGATCTTGGTCATTCACTCTGTCCATAATAGCTGCCGAACCGGCGCCCGCCGACGGCGAGGCTGGCTCTATTCAGCACGAGGCTGATCGAATCGCAGGCGGAGAGCAGGGTCACCGCCTCGCGCAGATCGGCTTCGGTGGTCCGGTCGGCGCGCACCACCATCATCACCTGGCCGGCATGGCTCGCGAGCACGCTGGCCGGCGAAGCGACGAGCGCCGGTGGCGAATCGAAGATGAGGACGCGTCTAGGGTGGTTTAGCGCCAAAGCGCGCAGCACCTCGCTGGTGCGCGCAGAGGCAATCAGCTCGGTGACATTATTGGCCTGCCTGCCTGCGGGCAGGACTGAGAGACTACCGATATCCGTCTGGATTACAAGGCGGTTTACGTCGCGGCCTGGATCGGCAATGGCGTCGGTGAGGCCCGCCCCGGCCTTGACGCCGAGCAGGGCTGGAATATTGGGATTGGCGAAATCGGCGTCGATCAGCAGGACTTCGATGTCCTTTTCGACGGCCATCGACAGGGCCAGATTCACCGCGCAATAGGTCTTACCCTCGTCGGGCTGCGCCGAGCAGACGAGGATGTTCTGGCGCTTCGTCTCGTCGATGCCGGTCCCTCCCTTCGTGCCAAGCAGCAGCTGACGCTTTATGATGCGGAATTCCTCGGCGAGGCCGCTGATCGGGCCGTCGGGGTCCACCAGGCCGTGCTGGCGCAGCAGAGGCCGGTCGATCGAGACACGGCGGTTCGACGAGGCCGCGCCCCGCGGAAATTCCGACGGCGGCGCGGCGATCGGCCAGACGGGCGGGACATCGGGCGCCAAGGCCTGATCCGCGGGCTCCGCCGCTTCGGGCCGCGGCGCAGCGGCACCGACACCGAGATCGTAGAGCGCCGCGGCGCGCTCAAGGATCGACCCCTTGCCTTTGAAGTTGCTGGGTTTGTTCATCTGCAAGCCCCTCAGGCGACCGTGCTTCGCTGCCAGAATTCCACCGCCATCAGCAGCAGCCACACCGCCCCCAGCGCGCCGCCGGCGCCCTGGAACAGGCGCAGACGCTGCCGCGCCGCAGCACGAACGGCCGCCGTGGCAACCTCGCTGACCGAGCCCAGCACCGTCATGCCGGTCAGCTGCTCCAGGCGCGACAAAGTCGGGAAAGTGGTCTGCAGCTGAGTACGCGCGAAGGCCGCGCCAAGGCCGCAGCCGACCGCGACGATCAGGATCAGGGTGAGGAAGATCGGCCGGTTGGGCGTGGCGGGGATGGTCGGGATGCTAGGCCGGTCGATGATCCGAAACTTGAACGCGTCGGTCTTGCTGCTGACGTCGTTGCGCAGGCGCAGTTGCTCGCGATCCTCGAGCATCTTGCTGTATTGCGCCTTCATCACGTCATAGTCGCGGTTGAGACGCGCCTGCTCGGCGACCACCTCGGGCTCGGCCGATTGTTTCGCGGCGAGCGCGGCCATGTCGGACTGGAGCTGATTGCGGCGCGCCATCAGCGCCGCCACCTGCCCTTCGCGCTCGGTCTGCATGCCGCGGAGCGAGACGTAGAGCGGATTGGGGCTGCCGGTGGGAACGCCGGTGCGGCGCTCGGCATCGGCTTGCGGCTTCAGGCGCGCAATCTCGGCACGCGCGGCGACGATGTCGGGATGCCGGTCTTTCCAGCCGCGCGCCTGCAGCTGGCTGATCTGCGTCTGGAGCGCCGCAATCTGTCCGGCCGCACCGCTTTCGCCGCCTGGTCCGGACACGGTCGGAGGCGTGTCGGCCAGCTGATTCTTCACCGCGTCGACCGCGGCCTGCGCCGGCAGCAATTGCTGGCCGATGGTGGTCAGCTCGGCGCGCGCGGCGGTCATGCGCTGCTCGATCGAACCTTCGCCGGGCAGCACGCCCATGAACTTGGTCTCGAAATCGACGCGCCGCTGCTCGGCCTTCTGCAGCTCGCCTTCGCGGCGATTGAGTTCTTGGTCGAGGAATTCGAGCGTCTGGCCGGCCTTGGCGCGGTCGCCTGCGGCATTGTCCTCGACGAACGCATCGATCAATGTCTGGACGATGGCCGCCGCGGTGCGCGCATTCTGGGCGTTGGAAAGACCCGATATGCCCGCGCTCGCGGCGATTTCGAACACGTCATCGGGCTGCGGCGTGACCTTGATGCTCTTGCGCAGCGCCGCCACTTGGGCGGAGAGATCCTTGTCGGTGACGACCTGCGTGTTGAGGTCGGTACGGCGCACGACCTTTTCCAGATTGTCGGTCGAAATCAGCGTCTGCCGCAGCATGACCAGATCGTTGGCGCGATCGGCCGCTCCCGCGCCGGCGTCGCTGGGCAGGAGATCGGGGGCCTGGACGTAGATTCGCGCTTTGGCCTCATAGCTGTTGGGAATCAGCGCGATCACCGTCCAGCCGGCCAGCGCGACGGCCCAGGCGACCGCCAACGCGAGCCAGCGCTGCCGCCAAACCGAATGCAGCGCGATGCGCAGCTGTTCGTAAAGACCGTCCATGCGTCGCTGCGTCCGATCCTCAGAACATGCTTTCGGGAATGATGATGACGTCGCCGGGCTCCAGGGCGACATTGGCGCGCGTGTCGCCTTTCTTGAGCAGACGCGCGATCTTCAAATCATATTCCGCCTGCTTGCCCGTCTTGCGATCCTGGCGGATGAGGCGAGCGCGATCGCCGGCGGCATATTCGGACAGGCCGCCGACCTCGATCATCGCATCGAGCAAAGTCATGTTGGCACGGAACGGAAGCGAGGCCGGCTTGGCCGTCGCGCCGACGACGCGGATCTGCTGCGCGAAGGTGCCCTGGAACTTCTCGACCATCACCGACACCAGCGGCTCTTCGATATATTGGGTGAGCCGGCCCTTGATGTCCTCGGCCAGCTGCGCGGGTGTCTTGCCGGCAGCCGTGAGGTCGGTGATCAGCGGCGTGGTGATGCGTCCGTCGGGCCGCACCTGCACCTTGGCGCCAAGCTCGGGATTGCGCCACACGAACACGGTCAGCTCGTCGAGCGGGCCGATGACGTAATTTTCGCCGGGCGTCGCGTCGGCGGCGGCGAAGGAGGCCGCCGGAAGGGTCTTTCCGCTCGAACCGGTCGTGGCGCAGCCCGGCAGGGCCAGCGCTCCGGCCAAAGTCAGGAGCAGCGGGAAGGTACGGATTGTACGGCGCATCGACGAGTCCTCTGTCAGGCTGCGCCCAGTCCGGCTTCGGAAGAAGGCGCGCAGATTGGGATTGCGTGTGCCCGAAAGAGGTAAAATTCCGGTTAGGAACAAGGGCGTTTTCGAGGGCGTCCCGGATTGGGACCGGGACCGGAACAGGCGTTAATCGTCGGCGCCGACGATCATCTCGCGGGCCGCCTGCTGGCCGAGGAATGCCTGGGGGCTGGCAGACAGCCCGTAGGCCCCCGCCAGGAATATTGCGACCAGGTCGCCGACCTGCGCCTTTGCCACCATGACGTCATCCGCCAGCCGATCGAGCGGCGTGCAAAGGCAGCCGACTATGCTGGCCTCTTCCGCGACGGGTTGGTTCCAGCGGGTGGCGATCGCAACCGGATAGTTGCGGCGCACCACCTGGCCGAAATTGCCGCTGGCGGCGAGCTGGTGGTGCATCCCGCCGTCGGTGACCAGGAAGAGCTTGCCATGGCTGAGCTTGCGATCGACGATGCGGGTCAGATAGACGCCGCATTCGCCGACCAGCCAGCGCCCGAGTTCGATCGCGAAGCGCGAATCCCTGAGGATATCGGCGCGCGACTCCAGCGCTTGGGCGAGCGACTCCCCTATCCGCGCGACGTCGAGCGGCTGCTCGCCGCCGAAATAGGGAATGCCGAAGCCGCCGCCGAGATTGACCAGCGGAGGACTCTCGCCGATCACGTCCGCCATCGTGCCGGCAAGCGTCACCGTCAGCCGCTGCGCCTCGATCAACGCTTCGGCATCGAGCGCTTGCGAGCCGACGAAGATATGGAAACCGCGCCATTCGCCGCCGCCGGCGAGAATCGAAGCGACCAGCGCCGGCACGCGCTCAGCGTCGACCCCGAAAGGCTTGGCGCCGCCGCCCATGCGCATGCCCGAACCGCGTATCTCGAAATCCGGATTGACGCGCACCGCCAGCCGCGGCGGCCGTCCCAGCCTGTCGCCGGCCGCCAGCGCCCGTTCCGCCTCGCCCTCGGATTCGCAATTGATCGTCGCCCCCGCGGCGATGGCGGCCGCGAGATCGGCATCGCGCTTACCGGGGCCGGCGAAGGACATATCCTCGGCCCTGGCGCCGGCATCCAGGGCCTGACGCAGCTCGCCGCCCGAGGCCACGTCGATGCCGTCCACCTTGCCGATAATGTACGTCAAAAGAGGTGCGTAAGGATTGGCTTTCATTGCATAATGCAGTTGAATCTGGTCGGGCATGGCGCCACGGAATCGCGCTATCCGCCGCGCGACGATGGCCGCGTCATAGACGAACAGGGGCGTATCGCCCGCCTCGGCGACGAGCGCATCGACGTCGCGCCCGCCGATGCGCAGCATTGGGCCGCGGTCGGCGAAGTCTGCCGGTATCGGCCCCATCGGCTTGCTCACGCCATCATCTCGCTTTTCAATTTTTCCCGATCGAGCTTGCCGTTGGGATTGCGCGGCAGCTCGTTCCGCCAGGCGATAGAAGCCGGCTGCATAAAATTCGGTAACTCGCGCTTCAAATAGATGCGAAGCTCGGCATCGCGCGGCTCGCCCTTTTCCGTCGGTCGCACGATCAGCAGAATTGCCTCGCCCAGCCGGTCGTCGGGCACACCCAAAGCGACAGCTTCGGCGGCCAAGCCGCTGGAAATGGCCGCTTCCTCGATTTCGGTGGGACTGACCCTATTGCCCGAGGTCTTGATCATCGCATCCTCGCGGCCGACGAAATAGAGCAAGCCGTCGGAATCGCGGCGAACGCGGTCGCCCGACCAGACCGCGGTACCGCCGAGGCGCGACGCCGGCGGCGCAGGCCGGAAGCGCTGCCTGGTCCGCTCCGGATCCCGCCAATAGCCCTGCGCGACGAGCGGGCCGGCGTGCACCAGCTCGCCGGGCTCGTCGGCATCCGTGGGCGATCCATCGGCGCGAACGACAAGCACTTCGGCAAGCGGGATGGCGGCGCCGATCGAATCGGGATGGGTTCCGACCAGCGCAGGATCGAGATAGGTCGAACGGAACGCCTCGGTAAGCCCGTACATCAGATAGATGTCGGCGATCGGGAACATCTCCTGCATCCGGCGCACCATCGATACCGGCAGGCGCCCGCCGGAGTTCGTCAGCCGCCGCAGCCGCAGCGGCGCGGTGCCGGGCCAATCGCTTTCGATCAGCTGCACCCACAAGGGAGGAACGCCCGCCAAGGTCGTGATTTCATGTCGTTCCACCGCCCGCACGACATCGCGCGCCGTGATATAGTCGAGCGGCACGACGCAGCCGCCCGCATACCAGCCGGAAAGCAGCTGGTTCTGGCCATAATCGAAGCTCAACGGCAGCACGCCCAACGTCCGGTCGGAGCTGCCGAGCCCCAGATAGGAGGCGACGCTGACCGCGCCCAGCCACATGTTCGCGTTGCTCAGCATCACGCCCTTGGGACGCCCGGTCGATCCCGACGTGTAGAGCAAGGCAGCGAGCGCGTCGGGATCGGCGTCGGACGGCGGCAACGCATCGGCGCCGCCGATCATCGCCCGCGTTTCCTCCTCGAGCGCGACGACGCAATTGCCCGGTACGTCGCCGGCTTCGAGCGACCCGTCGCGCGCCTCCCCCGTGACAAGCAGACGCGCGCCGCTGTCGGACAGGATGTGCGCCACCTGGGCACGCTTGAGCAGCGGATTGATGGGCACATGGACGAGACCGGCGCGTGCGCAGGCCAGGGGAAGCAGGCAGGTCGCGCGGACCTTGGGCAGCCAGCTGGCGATGCGGTCGCCCTTCCCGAATCCGCGCGCGGCCAGGCTCGCGGCAAGCGCGCCGACCTCCAGCTCGAGGCCGGCATAATCGAGCCCGCCTTCACGATCGATCAACGCAAGCGCGCTAGAGGACCCTCTGAGCGCGAGATGATCGAGAGGGTAAGGCGTGGGATCGACGTCCACCATGACTCCTGGGTGCAAGAAGGCAGCTGCGGGCGGGAATAAAGCGATTCCGGCCAAGGTGGAACATTATGATGACTGGGACGCGGTCAGGCTGGCTGCGGGCGGCGCGCTCGACCGTGCCCGACGCGATTCGCTGTTCGATCGTCTGTCGTGGTTCCGGCTGATCGCCGACCATGCGCCGCCACCCGGAAAGCTGCTCGCGCTGAGGGCCGGCGGCGACAGGAACGCATGGCTGGTGCTCGCCGTCGAGGGTCGCTGCGCCCGCGCCTATGCGAATTGGTACAGCCTGCGCTTTGGGGCGATCGGTGGCGATGCGCCGCTGCTCGAGGCGCTGGCGCGCAGCCTGCGCGCGCGGCGCCCGGCGATCGAACGCGTCGAGCTCTATCCGCTCGCCGCCGGCGATCCGCTGCCGGCGGCCTTCGGCGCCGCCGGCTGGCTGACATCGGTCCAAGCTGCGTCGACAAGCTGGCAGATCGACACCAAAAACATGGATTTCGACGCTTATTGGGCGACGCGCGGCTCACGGCTGCGCAACACGGCCAAGCGAAAGACCAAGGCGGCATCGCTCGAGATCGTCCTTCACACGCGCTTCGATCCCGAGGCCTGGAGCGCTTATGAAGCGGTCTATGCGCGCAGCTGGAAGCCCGCCGAAGGTTCGCCCGCCTTCCTGCGCGCGCTCGCCGAGCAGGAGGGAGCGGCAGGGACGCTGCGGCTGGGTATCGCCAGCAAGGACGGAAAGCCCATCGCGGCGCAGCTGTGGCTGATCGAATCGGGCGTCGCGACGATCCACAAGCTGGCTTATGTCGAGGAAGCGCGCGATCTTTCCCCCGGCACGATCCTCAGCGTGGCGATGTTCCGCCACGCGCTCGACATCGACAAGGTGGAACGGATCGACTTCGGCACCGGCGACGACGGCTACAAGGCCGACTGGATGGACCGGAGCGAGCCGCTCAACCGAATGATCGCCTTCAATCCTTCCACGCCGGGCGGATGGGCGGGCGCCGCGCGTTCCAAAGCCTCGGAGCTTGTCCGGCGCGCCCTAAGTCACTAGTCCGCGCTGTCAAATAGCAGACGGGGGCCGGCTTTGGCGTTGATGGATTCGGATGATGTCGATGCGACGTTGCGGGCGGTGCTCGTCGACGTGCTGGGCCTTTCCGCGGAGCGTGTGCACGGCTTCGTCGAGGCGACCGCATTGTTTGGCGCGCTCCCCGAATTCGATTCGATGGCGGTCGCCGGGCTCCTGACCGAATTGGAAGAGCGGCTCGGCATCACCATCGAGGATGACGAGGTGGATGCCGATATGCTCGAAAGCTTCGGTTCGCTGCTCACCTTCGCCAAGGGCAAGGCGCTGCAGTGAGCCAGGAAGGCGATCTTCACTACGATCGCTATCCGATTGAAGATGGAGAAGAATGGCTGATGCGCATCGGCAGCGCCGATCGCCGGCCGATCCTCTTTCTGCCGCCGTTGTTCGAGGAAATGAACCGCACCCGCTGGCTGCTGGCCGAGGTGATGCGCCATCTCGCCGACGGAGGATATGGCTGCTGGCTTCCCGATCTACCCGGCACCGGCGAGAGCGAGCGCCGCCTTGAGGATTGCCGTTGGCAGGATTGGCGCAGCGCCGTGCGCGACGCAGGCGCCCATATCTCGCGGATTTCGGGCCAGGACCCCTTCGTCGCCGGCATCCGCGGCGGCTGCCTGCTCGACGATTGCGTGGCCGCGCGCTGCCATTGGCGCTTCGCCCCGGTCGAAGGCGCCTCGCTGGCGCGTGATCTGGTCCGTTCCAGCCTGGTGGCGGCCACCGAACAGACCGGCGAAATCGCCGATTACGCGGGCTATGCGGTGGACCAGCGGCTGCTGGCGGAGCTGCGCGAAGCGGCGCCGGCCGCGGTCATGCCGTTGCGCACCGTTCGCCTCCAAAGCGATCGCGGCGAGGCCGATGAAAAGACCGCCGGTCCCTCGCTCTGGCGCCGTTCCGAGCCTGGCGCCTCGCCGGAGCTTGCCGGATTCATCGCCGCCGACATCGGGCTTTGGTGCAGCCGATGCGCCGGCTTCTAAGCTTTACCTGCGACTCCGCCGCGCTGGGCGCGAGCCTCGACGGCGATGATGGACCGGTCGGCGTGCTGATCGTGACCGGCGGCACCCAGACGCGGATCGGCTCGCACCGCATGTTCGAGCGGCTTGGCGCCGCGCTCGCCGAGGCCGGCTATCCCTGCTTCCGGTTCGATCGCCGCGGCGTGGGCGACAGCGAAGGGCTCGATACCGACTTTCGCGGCAGCGCGGACGACATCGCCGCCGCCGCCGCCGCGTTCCGCGACCAGGTCGGCACGATGGGGCGAATCATCGGCTTCGGCTTGTGCGACGGCGCCACCGCCCTCGCCCTATATGGCGCCGCGGCGGGACTTTCGGGCCTGATCCTCGTCAATCCCTGGTTCGTCGAGGCGGAGGCCAATGCGCCGCCGCCCGCAGCGATCCGGCATCATTATCGGCAACGCCTGCTCAGCATCGAAGGATGGCAAAAACTGCTAACAGGTTCCGTATCTTATCGTAAGCTATTCAAGGGCATTGCGAAGATTGTCAGCGACCGGACGCCAAGTGTGCTGGCCGATGAGGTGGCGCAGAGCCTGGCAGCGGCGAAGCTGCCGGTCGAGCTGATCCTCGCGCTCGACGATGCGACCGCCGTCGCAGCGGCCCATGTCTGGCGCTCGAACGCCTTTACGACGCAGCTCGGAAAGCTTCCGAGCCATAGTGTGGTGATCGAGACCGATTCGCATACCTTCGCGCGCCCGCGCGATTCGGCATCGCTGTTGAGCGCCACCTTGTCGGCGCTCGGACGATTGCGGGATCTCCAAACCGGGGATTAGGCAGCGACCGAGGTTTCGAAGTCGGCCTCGGCGAGGAACTTTTCGGCATCGAGCGCCGCCATGCAGCCGGTGCCGGCCGCGGTCACCGCCTGGCGATAGATTTTGTCCATGACATCGCCGCAGGCGAACACGCCGGGCACGCTGGTGCGCGTGCTGCCCGTCGCCACCTCGATATAATTGTCGGCATCGAGCTTGAGGTGGCCGTTGAACAGCTCGGTCGCCGGCGAATGGCCGATGGCGACGAAACCGCCTTCGACGTCGAGACGCTCGATCGCGCCGGTACGCGTGTCGCGCAAGTCGAGCGCGACCAATCCTTCGGGATCGCCCCCGGCGACGAATTCCGCCACTTCTCGATTCCATAGCATCTTGATGTTGGGATGCGCGAACAGCCGGTCCTGGAGGATCTTCTCGGCGCGAAGCGTGTCGCGGCGATGGATCAAAGTGACGTCATGACTGTGGTTGGTCATGTACAACGCCTCTTCGACCGCGGTGTTGCCGCCGCCGATCACCGCCACCTTCTTGCCGCGGTAGAAGAAACCGTCGCAGGTCGCGCACGCCGAGACCCCCTTCCCCTTCAAAGCCTCTTCGCTGGGCAGCCCCAGCCAGCGGGCCTGCGCGCCGGTGGCGACGACGAGGGTATCGGCGGAATAGATGGTGCCGCCGTCGCCGGTGAGGCGGAACGGACGGCGCGTGAGATCGACCTCGACGATATGGTCCCACATCATCTGGGTGCCGACATGCTCGGCCTGCGCCTGCATCTGCTCCATCAGCCACGGCCCCTGGATGACGTCGCGAAAGCCGGGATAATTCTCGACGTCGGTCGTGATGGTGAGCTGGCCGCCGGGCTGGATGCCCTGCACCACGATCGGCGCCAGCCCCGCGCGGGCGCCGTAGATGGCGGCGGACAGGCCGGCAGGGCCCGATCCAAGAATCAGCATGCGGGTGGAATGGGTAGCGACCATGAAGGGGTTCCAGGCGTTGAAGGCGGTAGCGAGATAGGGGCTGACCTGCCCTTCATGCAAGCCTGGGTCGGTCCCAAAGCCTATTGGGTTTTGGCCCATGATCCCCGGTGGTAATGCGGGGCACAGGCCGAACCGTTTTCTGGAGAGCGGGCATGTCCGATCACGACAATGTGCTGGGCCTCGACGGGTTCGAGTTCGTCGAGTTCACCGGGCCCGATCCGGAAGCGCTCGCCAAGCTGTTCGTCGCCATGGGTTTCGTCCACCTCGGCAACCACCGCTCGAAGAACGTCCGCCACTACGGGCAGGGCGACATCAACTTCATCCTCAACATGGATCGAACCGGCCAGGCCGACGCGTTCCGCCGCGCCCACGGACCCTCGGCCAATGCCATGGCGTTCCGGGTGCAGGATGCCGCCAAGGCGCTCAAGCTGGCGGTCGCGCGCGGCGCCACCGCGGTCGAGGGGAAGGTGGGACCGGCCGAGCTCAACATCCCCGCGATCGAAGGCATCGGCGGCGCCAACCTCTATCTGGTCGATCGGCGCGGCGCGGCGACCATCTACGATATCGATTTCGAGCCCACGGGCGCATCGCGCGATGCCAATAGCGTCGGGCTGCATACGCTCGATCATCTCACCCACAATGTGAACCGCGGGCGGATGGACCATTGGGCGCAATTCTACGAGAAGATCTTCAATTTCCGCGAAATACGCTATTTCGACATCGCGGGGGAGCAGACCGGCCTGTTCTCGCGCGCGATGACGGCGCCCGACGACAAGATCCGCATCCCGCTCAACGAAAGCCAGGACGACCACAGCCAGATCGAGGAATTTTTGCACGAATATAAAGGAGAAGGGATTCAGCATGTTGCGCTTGCAACCGACGACATATTCGCAACTGTCGACACGCTGCGCGCAAACGGCATCATCTTCCAGGAAACGCCGGATAGCTATTATGAGCTCGTCGACCAGCGCCTGCCCGGCCATGGGCACGATATCGAGGCGATGCGCAAGCGCGGGATCCTGATCGACGGCTCTCCGGAAACCGGCGAAGGCCTGTTGCTGCAGATCTTCACCGAGAAGCTCGTCGGGCCGATCTTCTTCGAGATCATCCAGCGCAAGGGCAATCAGGGCTTCGGCGAAGGCAATTTCAAGGCGCTGTTCGAATCGATCGAACTCGACCAGAAGCGCCGCGGCGTGCTGCCTACGCAGTGAGCGATGATCTAGACTCTGTCTTGGCACGCCTTTGCAAAGGTCGGACCCTCAATGCTGACCGGGCTCCTGGGCTCGATAGTCGGATCTGGCTGCGTGGACGCTGCTTCCGGCGGGACGGGCAAACTGGTCGCGCATCGCTTCTGCCAACTGCAACAATGCTTGCCGTACCTCCCCGGGCAGAGCGGCATAGGCCGACAGCAAAGCCGTGGCATCGGCCGCCAGCCAATCACCCTCGGATCGCTTGCCGGTGAGGACATAGACGATGTCGACGCCGGCTTCGGCAAGCCGCGCGAG
>DATFHP010000112.1:0-41484 GCA_035248285.1 Allosphingosinicella sp.
GCGCGGCCCCGTCTGCCGGACGATCCGTCGCTCTGGACTCCCGGTGGATTGCCGGCGCCGTCATCCGCCGGACCGCGGGCGTCGGTGTTCTTCATCCATCCCACCACCTATCTCGAGCGCACGCGCTGGAATGCGCCGCTCGACGACGGGATGTCGCAATGGCGCGCGCGGCTGTTCGTGCAGAGCCAGGCGAGCGCCTTCAACGCGGTCGGCGCCGTCTGGGCACCCAAATACCGCCAGGCGACGATCGGGGCCCTGCTGACCGGGCGACCCGATGGCGACCTGGCGTTGGCCTTCGCCTATCGCGACATCCGCGCCGCCTTCGATGAATTCCTGAAGGAGGTGCCGCCGGAGCAGCCGATCATCCTTGCCGCGCACAGCCAGGGAAGCTTCCATTTGAGCCGGCTGCTCGCCGAGCGGGTCGCGGGGACGCCGCTCGCCCGCCGCATCGCCGCCGCTTATGTGGTCGGCTGGCCGCTTTCGACGACCATCGACGTGCCGCGGCTTGGACTGCCCGCGTGCGTCCGCGCGGCGGATACGGGCTGTGTCGTTTCCTGGAGCAGCTTCGCCGAGCCCGCCGATCCGAAGCAGGTGATGGATATCTACGACGCCTCGACCGGGCCGAACGGCGCCTCTCGCGCCGGCACGCCGATCCTGTGCGTCAACCCGCTGACCGGCAACCAGGGCGATGCCGCGCCAGCGGCGGCCAATCTCGGCACGCTCATCCCCAATTTGGAACTGACCGAGGCCGCGCTGAGGCCCGGCGCGGTTCCGGCCCGCTGCGATTCGCGCGGCCTGCTGCTGATCGGTGCGGATCTGCCGAAGATGCCACCCTATATCCTGCCCGGAAACAATTATCACGTGTTCGACTATGCGCTCTTCTGGGCCAATATCCGCGTCGATGCGGAGCGCCGGCTGGCAGGATTCAAGGCACGATGATCGCCACCGATCTGGCCATGTTCCGGGCCGCCCTCCCCGCGCGGGGCCGGCTGCTCGGCCTCGACGTCGGCAGCAAGACGCTGGGCGTGGCGATTTGCGATCCCGATTGGACGATCGCCTCGGCCGCCGAATTGATCCGGCGCGGCAAGTTCGCCGCCGATCGCGACCGGCTCGCCGCCCTCGTTGCCGCGCGGCAGTTGCGCGGCATGGTCATGGGCCTGCCGCTCAACCTCGATGGCAGCGACAGTCCGCGAACCCAGTCGGTCCGCGCATTCGCACGCAATCTGGAGCCGCTCGGCCTACCCTTGCTGTTGTGGGACGAGCGCTGGTCGACGCAGGCCGTGACTCGCACCCTGATCGATGCCGACGCAAGCCGCGCCCGGCGCGCCGATCTGGTCGACAAGATGGCCGCGGCCTACATATTGCAAGGTGCGATCGACGCGCTTGCCGGCCCCTGCTTTGATCCGTAAGGCCGGGCTTTAATGTCTTCCTTTCCGCATCGGCACCTGATCGGAATCGAGGGGCTTCGGCCCAGCGAGATCAGTTTCCTTCTCGACGAAGCCGAGCAATGGATCGCCTTCAACCGCAAGGCCCGCAAGCTCGACGACCGTCTCGCCGGCCTGACCCAGGTCAATGCCTTCTTCGAAAATTCGACGCGCACCCTTCTATCGTTCGAGATCGCCGGCAAGCGGCTCGGCGCCCAGGTCGTCAACATGCATGTCGCGCAATCGAGCGTGCAGAAAGGCGAGACCCTGCTCGACACGGCCCTGACGATCAACGCCATGCATCCCGATGTCTTCGTGATGCGGCACAGCATCGCCGGCGCCGCACGCGACGTCGCATCGGCAATGGCCTGCCCGGTGATCAACGGCGGCGACGGCTGGGGCGAGCATCCGACCCAGGCGCTGCTCGACGCGCTGACGATACGGCGGCGCAAGGGCGGCATCCGCGGCCTCGAAATCGCGATCTGCGGCGATATCCGCCACAGCCGCGTGGCCCGTTCCAACATCATCGCCCTCCGTGCGCTCGGAGCGAATCTGCGGCTGGTCGGTCCGGAAGGCCTTCTGCCCGTCCCCGAGCAACGCGACGGCATCGCCTGCTTCAGCGACATGGAGGAAGGCATCGCCGCGGCCGACATCGTGATGATGCTGCGCGTCCAGCTCGAACGAATGGAGGAAAGCGAGGTGCGTTCGCTCGGCGATTATCATGCCGCCTACGGCCTCACCCGCAAGCGTCTCGCCGCCGCATCGCCCGAAGCCCTGGTCATGCACCCCGGCCCGATCAACCGCGGCGTCGAGATCGACGGCGATATCGCCGACGACCCTGAGCGCTCGCTGATCCTCGAACAGGTCGAGCTCGGCCTCGCCGTCCGCATGGCCTGCCTCGACGTGCTGACTCGCGCGCGGCAGGCATAAAAGGCGCGGCCGCCAGCGCCGCCGCCCCCTCCCCCGATCTTAAACCTCAGGCCTTGCGGCTGTAGCGCGAAGCCCATTGCACCGGCGCGTCGCCGGCAGTCGCGCGCACGAAGCAGACGCCGGCCCGCGCCTTGATCGACTCACACAAACGCTGCGCCTTGGCCGGCGAGTCGAAGCCGGCGATCGAGAGACGATGAAACACGCCTTTGCCGGGGATCCGGACGGTCGTGCTGAGCGGTTGCTGGCCGGCGCTGAAGGCATAGCGGCGAGCCGCCTGCGCCCATGCGCGCTCGACCTGCGCCGATGAGCTGAAGGCGCCGAGCTGGACGACGAAGCGGCCGACGCCGGGCATGTGGCGCTGCTGCGGCTTGGGACGGCTGAACAGCGGCACCGAAGCACGGATGGTCCGCTGCGTCGCCGTCGGAGCCGGATTGATGAGTGTTTGAGCGGCCTGCACATAGACGGCCGGAATTGCCGTCGGGGCGGGCTCGGCGGCGGGCGCGCCCGCTTCGGCCGGCGCGGTCACGACGGTCGGCTGGACAGCGACGTTGCCGTCAACGGGCGCGGCGGCGCTGACGCTGGCTTCCACGGGCGCGGCCACGACGGCCTGGCTCGACTCCGTCGGCACAACGGGCGCAGGTTCGGCGGCGGCCGCAAGCGCCGTGGCGGGCGCTTCGGGCGCGGCCGGCGCAAGTGCCAGCCGGGCCGGCCGGCCCTGATCGTCGGCAATCGCGGTAATGCCTAGCAAGCTGGCAACCCGCGCCGCGCTCGCCGAGGAACCGGCAAGCGCCGCCCATTGCTCCATGCGCTTGGGCAACTCGACGGGGGAGACATCCTGCGCGGCGACCAGCCGAGCCTTTTTCCAGTCGCCGGCCAGCGCATAGGCAAGCGCCAGATTCTGACGGACCCGCCCGTTGGCGGTCGGTGCGTGCGCGGCGGCTTCGAGCAGCGACAGCGCGCGGCGGGTGTCGCCGGCAAGCGCGTAAGCAAGGCCCACATCGGCCGGGGCTGCGTCGGCATCCATGGTCTGGAGCTGCGCCAGAGCGTCCGCGGTCTTGCCCTGGGCCAGCTTCGAAACCGCGAGATAGAAGCCCGCCCGATTGTCGCCCGGGCTGATCGCCAGCACATCGGCAAAGGTGGCTTCGGCGGATACGAAGCGGCCGCTCTTCAAATAGAGCTGGGCCAAAGCCATGCGGTAGCCGGCATCGCGCGGCGACTGCTCGACGGCCTTTTCCATCAGCGCAAGCGCTTTGGTCGCGTTGCCGCGGCGAAGCTGGTCCTGGGCATCGCGATTATAGTCGGCGGCGGCACGATCGTTCCTGGTCGCACCGGCGGACAGGGATGGGCGGTAATGTGGCACCGAGGTGCATCCGACCATCGTCGCGCCCATGACGAGGGTGGATGCCGCGACCTTGAGCACTCGCTTCTTCATGGATCCGCTCCCTTAGTTTCGCTTTCCGGCCCGCGCCGGCAATTGCTGCGCAAGCGCATCGAGCTCGGGCAGCGAGTTGAGATATTCGTCCAGCGCCTCGCTGACGATCTGCTGCGCCGAACGGTGACGCAGCGCGCAGGCCAGCCGCAGCTTGAGGTGCCGCTCGCGGTCGAGGCGGAGCGTGAACGCCGCCTTTTCCTTGAGGCCCGGCGCCTGCCGGGGCCGGCGCGGAAGCGCGACGACCGGCGCCGGCTCGACAGCGGTTGTGCCGGCGGCGAACGCCGGCGCTTCCAGTGCGGGCTGAGCCGGTAGGCGCGCGGCAATCGCACGCTGCTGCTCGACCACCGGCGATTCGACCTCGGCTTCCTCCTCGGAGGCCTCGTCGTCATATTCGCTGGGGTCGTAATAGTCCTCGGCGCCCGGCTCGTCGGGTCGCGGGGCCGGAGTCAGAGCCGAGATCGAGCTCGGCACATGCTCGGGCAGCTCTTCTTCGATCGGCTCGATCGGCAGGGCGCCATGACCCATGTCGTTCCAGCCGAGATCTTCGGGATGCGCGCCGAAATGGCCGAAGCCCTGCGGACGCATCGCGGGCTTGGCCGCGCCCTTGCGGGCCAGAAGCCCGGAGGAGAGGGAGGCGAAAGGTTTGGGTTCGCTCATCGATATGCTCCCGCTCACTGACCGGCTATCCGGCGGCCGAAGCCGCCCGCCGGGCGCGGCATAGCGGGATGCATTGTGACGCCGCCCGGCGCCGAAAAGACCGTGCGGCGAAAATTCTTTTCGAGACGATCCGATATATAGGCCCAAAGCTCGACGATCTCCCGCGCCGAGCGGCCGTTGGGATCGACCTCCATCACCGTGCGGCCGTCGATCATCGAAGCGGCGAAGTCGGTTCGGTGGTGAACCGTCACCGGGGCGACGGTGCCGTGCTGCGACAGCGCGACGGCCGCCTCATAGGTGATCTTGGCCTTGGGCGTCGCGCCGTTGACGACGAAGATGAGCGGCTTGCCGGCGCGTTCGCACAGATCGACGGTCGCGCCGACCGCGCGAAGATCGTGTGGACTGGGCCGAGTCGGAATGACGATCAGCTCGGCCACCTGAATGACGCTCTGGATCGCCATCGTGATGGCGGGCGGCGTGTCGATGACGGCAAGGCGGAACCCCTGCTGGCGCAGCACCTCGAGGTCGGCGCCGAGGCGCGCGACGGTCGTCTGGGCGAAGGCCGGCATTTCAGCCTCGCGCTCGTTCCACCAATCGGCAAGCGATCCCTGCGGATCGATGTCGATGAGGCACACCGGGCCGGCGCCGGAAATTTGCGCCTGGACGGCCAAATGGCCGGACAGGGTGGTTTTGCCTGAACCACCTTTTTGCGACGATAATGCGAGAACGCGCATGATTTCCCCTTGGCTCTCGGAACGTTCGGGGCATGGATTGCACCCGTGGCTGCTAAAAACTGGTTAACTCCGATCAGCACTTCTTCGGGCCGGATAATGCGCCCCGCTCCATGGCCGCTGGCGAACCGACGGAATCTTTTGCTAAGAACGCATTAAACATTCTTCACTAGAGAGACGGGCCGCGGGTTCACGAAGGGGAAGCTCGGCTAATGCAATCCTTGGGTCGCTTGATCGTCGTCTCGGCCGCCGCGGCCGTCACCGGCATCGCATTCAACCCCGCGCTCGCGGACGTGAAGACCGGAGTCGATGCGTGGCAGGCCGGCAATTTCGACGCTGCGGTCAAGGAATGGCGCCCGCTCGCCGACAAGGGCGACGCCGACGCCCAGTTCAACATGGGCCAGGCCTATAAGCTCGGCCGCGGCGTACCGAGCGACCTCAGGCTGGCGCAAAGCTGGTACGAGAGAGCAGCGCAGCAAGGCCATGAGCAGGCGCAGGCCAATCTCGGCCTGATTCTCTTCCAGAACGGCGAGCGCCAGGCCGCCATTCCGTGGATTCGCAAGGCGGCGGATCATGGCGACCCGCGCGCGCAATATGTCCTCGGCACCGCCTTGTTCAACGGCGACATCGTCGCCAAGGATTGGCCGCGCGCTTATGCCCTGATGACTCGCGCCGCGGCGCAGGGCCTGCCGCAGGCCGCCACCAGCCTGACCGAAATGGACGGCTTCATCCCGCTGGCCGATCGACAGAAAGGTATCGCGCTCGCGCGCGACCTGGAACGCGCCGAAGCGTCTTCGGCCATGGCATCGGGCGCGCCGGTGAAATCCGCGGCCACTGGGCCTGCAGCCGCCCAGCCGATGCCGTCCCAGCCGATTCGCGTGACCAGCCTGCCGGCGTCACAGCCGGCCAAGGCGACGGCTGCAGCAAGGCCCGTACCGGCGTCCAAGCCGACGAACGTCGTCAAACCCGCCCCCATGGCCTCGGCTGGCGGCAAATGGCGCGTCCAGCTCGGCGCTTACGGCAGCATCGCCGGCGCCAAGGGACAATGGGCCAGCCTCAACAAGCGTGTCGCCGCCCTGTCCGGGCTGCAGGCCTATTACGAATCCGCCGGCGCCCTGACCCGGCTTCGCGCCGGCCCATTGGCCGATCGCGGCGCCGCCGACCGGGTCTGCGCCGCGGCAAAGGGCGCGGGCCAGGCCTGTTTTCCCATCGCGCCTTGAATCCGCGCCGCATTTAACAAAATTTTTGCCCGACCGGATTATCGTGCCTTCGTTGCGACAACGGGGGCGAGCGATGGCGGCAAGACGGAAGTTCATCGGCAGGACGGCCATGGCCTCGCGCTGGCGCAGACGGCAGATGTGCGTGCTGATCGCCGACCTCCCCGTCCCCGCGGCGCTTCGCGAAGTCTCGGCGACCGGCGCTTTGCTGGAAACCAACGCCCGACCGGCGCTGGGAGCGCAGGTCGAGCTGCATCATCCCGAAGCCGGTGCGATCGCCGGTGTGGTACGCGCGCTGTCGAAAGACAGCGTCGAGATCGGCTTCGCCTGCGGCGAGCAATCCGTGGCCTTCGCGCTGGCCGCGATCACGGCCGATATGAGCACGCCATAAGAGAACATCGAACAGCTGATGGGATCAGTTGAAACATCCTATAAGAAGTGATATCTCATAGGATATGAGGCGGGTCGTCCTCGACACCGACCTCATCGTCACGGCGTTGAGGAGCGCGACGGGCGGCAGCAACGCCGTCTTGCGCGAGGTCGCGCTTGGACGATTGAGGCCCTTGGTCATACCAGCGCTGTTCCTTGAGTATGAGGCGGTGCTGAAAAGGCCGGAGCAGCGGCTGGCGCATGGCCTTGGGTTGAAGGCAATAGACCGCTTCCTGTCCGCCCTTGCGAGCAGCTGCCAAGCGGTGGAGGTTAGTTTCCAGTGGCGCCCGCAGCTGTCGGATCCCAATGACGAGATGGTCCTGGAGACGGCCATCAACGGTCATGCCGACGCGCTGATCACGCACAACGTTCGTGATTTTGCCCAAGCTGCGGAAAAGTTCGGATTGCAGGTTCTTAAGCCCGCCGAATTGTTGAAGGAGTTACGGTCATGAGCAAGGCGTCCTATCCGCTCAAGCTTCCGGCATCGGTCAAGGAAGCCGCCGCGCGACTTGCCAAGGAAGATGGCGTTTCGCTGAATCAGTGGATCGCTGTCGCCATTGCACAGAAAATCGGCGTGGTCGAAACCGCGTCGGATTTCCTCAAACGACGTGCCGGCAAGGCGCGGCCCGAGGATATGCTGCCATTTCTCGACAAGGCGAAGCGTGAAGCGCCGCCAATGGGCGATGAATTCTAGCTTGAGCATCCAGCTTTTGACTTCCGGCTCTTATCGCTCCCATTCGCTCCTCGAATAGCCCTGCGCGAACAGCAATGCGCTGAGGTCGCAATGCTCGATTCGCGCCGCGGCGGCGGCGGCCGTCTTGGGCTTGGCGTGGAAGGCGACGCCCAGGCCCGCCGCTTCGAGCATCGGGATGTCGTTGGCGCCGTCGCCGACCGCGAGCGTATCGGCCAGGTCGATGCCGTTGGCGCCCGCCGTGTCGATCAGCGCCTTGAGCTTGGCTTCGGACCCGACGATCGGTCGTGCGACGGTGCCGTCCAGCCTGCCCTTCGACAGTCCGAGCCGATTGGAAAGCGTCGTCTCGAAGCCGATCTCGGCGCCGACCGCGTCGACGAAATGCGTGAAGCCGCCCGAGACCAGCAAGGTGCGCGCGCCCGCGCGGCGCATCGTGCGCACCAGCGGGATGGCGCCGGCGGTGATCTCCACCCGCTCGACGCGGCAGCGCTCGATCAGATCCTCGTCCAGGTCCTTGAGCAAGGCGACCCGGGCGTCGAGCGCCTCCTCGAACACCAGCTCGCCGCGCATCGCACGCTCGGTGATCGCGGCGATCTCGGGCTTGATGCCCGCATAATCGGCGAGCTCGTCGATGCATTCGACGGTGATCATCGTCGAATCCATGTCGGCGATGAGCAGCTTCTTGCGTCGTCCGGCCTCGCCCTGGACAACGACGTCGACGCCGTCGATCAGGCCCTCGAGCACGCTGCGCGCCGGCTGCGGCGCGGACGAAAAGAGCAGATCGCAGGCGCGCTCCGGCTCGATCCAGCTTCGCCCGAAGCTGTGCACGCCGACCGCCGCAAGCGCATCCTCGGCCGCAGAAATATCGCCGCTCGACAGCCGCTCCTTTGCTATCAACGTGGCAATGAACATCCGATCCTCTTCGCAACCGCCGCTGGCGCTTATTGCGGGACCGACCGCCAGCGGCAAGTCGGCATTGGCGCTCCGTCTCGCCGAAGCGCGCAATGGCGTCGTGATCAATGCCGACAGCGCGCAAGTCTATCGCGACCTGCGCATCCTTTCGGCGCGGCCGTCGCGCGAAGACGAACGGCGCGCGCCGCATCGGCTCTACGGCTATCGCGACGGCGCCGAGCCTTGCTCGGCAGCCGATTGGGCAGCCGATGCCGCCGCGGCGGTGAAGGAGGTCCAGGCGATGGGCAAGCTCCCGATCCTCGTCGGCGGCACCGGCCTCTATCTCCGGACGCTGCTCGACGGCATCGCGCCGATTCCCGAAATCGATCCGGCAGTGCGCGCGGCGGTGCGCGCCCTGCCCGTCGCGCAAAGCTTCGCGGCGCTCGAGGCCGAGGATCCGCAAGCCGCCGGCAGCCTCCGACCCACGGATGCGACACGGCTTGCCCGCGCCTTGGAAGTGATCCGCTCGACCGGGCGCCCGCTCGCCGAATGGCAGAAGCAAAGAACCGGCGGGATCGCCGGCGAGGTCGCGCTGCGGCCCCTCGTCCTGCTGCCGCCCCGTGCCTGGCTCTATGAGCGCTGCGACCGCCGCTTCGAGGCGATGATGGCGAAGGACGGCATCGAGGAGGTGCGGCGATTGCTCGGCCGCAAGCTCAATCCTTTGCTGCCGGTCATGCGCGCCATCGGCGTTGCCGAGGTTGCCTCATTTCTGACCGGAGAGAGCAGCCGCGAGAAGGCGCTTCAGGCCGGAAGGACGGCGACCCGCCAATATGCCAAGCGCCAATATACCTGGTTCTCGCGCCAGCCCCCCGCCGCTTGGCCCCGCTTCGCCGAGACGATCGAGAGTCAAGGGCAGATCGAGAACGTATTGAACTTGCTGCTGTGAAATCCTCTCCGGCACTGCCTAATCCGGGGACACAATACCTATTTCACCTCACGATCCACTTGCTGGGCGCATCACCGACAAATAGGTATTGTGTCCCCGGATTACTTGCCTGGGCGCATCACCGACAAATAGGTATTGTGTCCCCGGATTACTTGCGGCCGAACAGCTTTTCGATGTCGCCGTGCCCCAGCTTCACCCAGGTCGGGCGGCCGTGGTTGCATTGGCCGCTGTGGGGCGTGACTTCCATCTCGCGCAGCAGCGCGTTCATTTCGGCGACCGAGAGGATCCGCCCGGCCCGCACCGAGCCGTGGCACGCCATGGTCGCGGCGACATGGTCGAGCTTTTCCTTGAGGCTGAGCGCTTCGTCATAAGCGGCAAGCTCGTCGGCCAGATCGCGGACCAGGCCCTTGGCGTCGCTTTGCCCAAGCAGCGCCGGCACCGCCCGCACCAGCATAGCGCCGGGGCCGAAGCGCTCGATCTCCAGGCCCATCTCAGCCAGCTCGCCGATGCGCGCCTCGAGCCGGTCGCAGGCCGGCTCGTCGAGCTCGACGACCTCCGGGAGCAGCAAAGCCTGGCGCGCGACGCCGCCGTTCGCCACCGCCTTGCGCATTCGCTCGAGCACGAGGCGCTCGTGCGCGGCATGCTGGTCGACGATCACCAGCCCGTCCTCCGCCTCGGCGACGATATAGGTGGCGGCGACCTGGCCGCGCGCAACGCCGAGCGGAAAGGCGCGCGCTTCCGGGGCGGCGTCGCGCGCCGGCTCGGCCCGCGCGGCCGGCGGCGGCGCATAATCCTGGCGGGCGTCCCAAACACTCGCCTGCACGGGCGCCGGCATGAAGCCGCGTTGCGGCGGCGGCGCGGAAAAGCTCTCCTGGCGCCAATGGCCGAGCGCGGCGGCGGAAGGCTGCTGCGCGCTGCGATGCCCGGCCGCGTCGAGCGCGTGGCGGAGGCCGCCGACGATCAGGCCGCGGATATTGGCCGCATCGCGGAAGCGCACCTCGTTCTTGGCCGGATGGACGTTGACGTCGACCTCCTCGCCGGGGAGGTCGATGAACAAGGCCAGGACCGGATGACGGTCGCGCGCGAGCAAATCCTGATAGGCCGCGCGCACCGCCCCAATGAGCAGACGGTCGCGCACCGGGCGGCCGTTGACGAACAGATATTGGTGATCGGCAACGCCGCGGTTGAACGTCGGCAGACCGGCCACGCCGCCGAGCCGCGCCGCGCCGCGTTCATAGTCGATGGCGATGCTGTTCTCGGCCAGGCCGCGGTCGGTCAGGGCCGAGACGCGCGACGCGCGATCCTCGCCCGGCTGGACCGACAAGGCGCGGCGGCCGTCATGTTCCAGGCTGAAGCCGATATCGGGCCGCGCCATCGCGAGCCTTTTGACGACGTCGAGGCAGACGGCATATTCCGACCGTTCGGTGCGAAGGAATTTGCGCCGCGCCGGCACGCGCGCGAACAATTGTTCGACCGTGACGCGCGTTCCGGGAGGAAGCGCCGCCGGCCCCTCCCCTACCAGCCGCCCGTTGTCGAGGGTCAACGCCCAGCCATCGGCGCCGCGCACCCGGCTTTCGACGCGAAGCTGCGAGACGCTGGCGATCGAGGGAAGCGCCTCGCCGCGGAAGCCGAGCGTCGCCACCGTCTCGATCGCATCGTCGGGAAGCTTGGAGGTGGCATGACGCTCGAGCGCCAACGCCATCTCGGCAGGCGCCATGCCGGCACCGTCGTCGGCCACCTCGATCCGTTCGATACCGCCGCCCTGCAGCGCGACGGCGATGCGCGTCGCCCCCGCGTCGACGGCATTTTCGACGAGCTCCTTGAGCGCGCTGGCCGGCCGCTCGACCACCTCGCCGGCCGCGATGCGATTTATCAGATGTTCGGGCAGCCGGCGTATGGGCATAGGAGGCAATCTTAACCGATGCGGCCCAATGCTGCGAGTGCGTTAAGTGTCTGTGGACGCAAGGTGCGCCCGCACACTATAGAGAGCAAGGGCGGCGTCGGGGGGAAGCTCTTCCGACCGCCGAGTCCTTCAAGGAAGCGAGACCTGCCACATGTCCCTTTTTCGGTTTCTGAAGTTTCCCTCGCACGACATGGCAATCGATTTGGGCACGGCCAACACTGTCGTTTACGTGCGCGGCCGCGGCGTCGTTCTGAACGAGCCGTCGGTGGTCGCCATCGAGACGATCAACGGCGTCAAGCGGGTGAAGGCGGTGGGTGACGACGCCAAGCTGATGATGGGCAAGACGCCCGATCAGATCGAGGCGATCCGGCCGCTTCGCGACGGCGTCATCGCCGACATCGACGTCGCCGAGCAGATGATCAAGCATTTCATCCAGAAGGTGCACGGCAAGCGGCGCTTCCCCCGCTGGCCCGAAATCGTGATCTGCGTTCCGTCGGGGTCGACGTCGGTGGAGCGGCGGGCGATTCGCGACGCCGCCTCCAATGCCGGCGCGAGCCAGGTGTGGCTGATCGAGGAGCCGATGGCGGCGGCGATCGGGGCGGACATGCCCGTCACCGAGCCGATCGGATCGATGGTCGTCGACATCGGCGGCGGCACCACCGAGGTCGCGGTCCTCTCGCTGCGCGGCCTCGCCTACACCACCAGCGTCCGGGTCGGCGGCGACAAGATGGACGAGGCGATTTCCTCCTATGTCCGGCGCAACCACAATCTTCTGATCGGCGAAGCGACCGCGGAGCGAATCAAGCAGCAGGTCGGCACCGCCAAGCCGCCGACCGACGGCGACGGGGCGATCGTGCACATCAAGGGCCGCGACCTCGTCAACGGTGTCCCCAAGGAGATCACGATCAACCAGCGCCAGATCGCCGAGGCCCTGTCCGAGCCGGTCGGGACGATCATCGAGGGCGTCCGGATCGCGCTCGAGAACACGGCGCCCGAGCTTGCCGCGGACATTGTCGACCAGGGCATCGTCCTCACCGGCGGCGGTGCGCTGCTGCAAGGCCTGGACGAGGTGCTTCGCGACGAAACCGGCCTGCCGGTCACGGTCGCCGACGATCCCTTGACCTGCGTCGCGCTCGGCACGGGTCGCGCGCTGGAGGAAGAGATCTTCCGCGGCGTGCTCCAGACGGCCTGAGTTCTTTAGCTCATGGCGCCGCCCCTCACCCGGCGCCCGGGATTTTCCCGCAAGGCGCAATACGGCCTTTTCATCGGCTATGTGGTGGCGGTGGCAGGCGTGCTGTTCGCGGTCCTGCTGCTGATCATCGCCGTCGTCGATCCGCGCGGCTTCAGCGCGCTGCGCGGCGCGGCGCTGGACGCGACGGCTCCGGCCACGTCCGGGGGGCGCGGCGTGGTGCGCTTCTTCGCCACCGGCGGCCAGACGATCGGCAATTACTTCTTCGCCGCATCGCAGAACGCCCGGCTCACGCAGGAATTGGCCGCGGCCCGCCGCGAGCTCGTCGCGGCACGGGCGCTGGAGATCGAGAACCGGCGGCTGAAGCGGCTGCTCGGGCTGCACCAGAAGATGACCGACCAGGTCACGACGGCGCATATCGTCGGGTCGAGTTTCGAGAGCGGCCGCCGGATGGCGGTATTGTGGGCGGGCAGCGGCGCGGGCGTAAAGGTGGGCCAGCCGGTGCGCGGGCCCGACGGCCTCATCGGCCGCGTGCTCGAAACGGGGCGGTTGGCTTCGCGCGTGCTGCTGATCACCGACGGCGCCAGCAATGTGCCGGTCCGGCTGGTGCGCGACGGCACGCCCGCGCTCGCCACCGGACGCGGTGACGGGACGATCGACGTCAAGCCGCTCGAGGTCGGCGCCAACCGCTTCCGGCGCGGCGACCTCTTCGTGACGTCGGGCACCGGCGGCATCTATCCGCCCAACATTCCGGTCGCGGTCGTCGCCCATGCCACCCGCGACGACACGATCGCGCGGCCGATGGCCGATCCCGCGCGCATCGACTTCGCGATCGTCGAGCAGATCTTCCGGCTCGACGCCGATCTTCCCAAGCCCGATGCGGCCGCGGCGCAATGAGCCGGATCGCCACCTCCAGCGCCGACGTACGGATGCGCCATGCGCGCCGCCAATATGTGCCGATCGTGACCACCGTCGCGGCCTGTCTGCTGGCGCTGCTTCCGATCGTCGTCAGCGCGCCGCTGATCCCGGATTTCGCGCTGCTGGTGCTGATCGCCTGGCGGCTGCTGCGCACGGAAATGTGGACCGCGACCACCGCGCTGCCGCTGGGGATGTTCAACGATCTGGTCGTCGGCCATCCGCTCGGACAGTCGATGGCTTTGTGGACCACCCTGTTCCTCGCCTATGACATCATGGACGCGCGTCTGGTCTGGCGCGACTATTGGATGGATTGGTTCATCGCATCGCTGTCGATCATATTCTATACGTTCGGCGCCTGGTATATCGGCCATCTGATGGGAAACACGATACATTTCACGGTGATGCTGCCGCAGATCGGCATTTCGATCCTCGCCTATCCGGTCGTCGCGCACCTGATCCTCGGGCTCGACCGCTGGCGGCTGAGCCGGTGATGCGGCGATGAAGCGAAGGCGCGCCGCTCCGCTCCTGACCGAGAGCACCCAATCCTATACCTTCACGCGCCGCGCGATGGTGCTCGGCGCCGCCGAGGCAGGGGTCGCGACCTTGCTCGCCGGCCGCATGGCCTGGCTGTCGATCGCCGAGAACGAACGCTACAGATTGCTCGCCGAAAGCAACCGGGTGCAGATGGTGCTGATCCCGCCGCGACGCGGCTGGATCGTCGACCGTCATGGCGAACCGATCGCGATCAACCGCAGCGACTATCGGGTCGATCTGATCCCCGACCAGCTGGAGAATGCCGACACGGTGATCGCCGAGCTTGCCCAGCTGCTTCAGCTTCCGGCCGAAGAGGTGGAAAGGGTCAAGGAGGATCTCGCCAAGGCGGCCGGCTATCAGCCGGTGCCGGTCGCGGAAAATCTCGACTTCGACAAATATGCGGCGGTGACGCTTCGCCTGCCCGAGCTTCCCGGCGTCGCGCCGCTGCGCGGCTTCAGCCGCTTCTATCCGGCCGGATCTGCCGTCGGCCATCTTGTCGGCTACGTCGGCACGGCCAACAAGGAGGAATATCAAAAGGAAAAGAACCCGCTGCTGATCACGCCGGGGTTCAAGATCGGCAAGGACGGCCTCGAGAAGACGATGGACATGATGCTTCGCGGCAAGCCCGGCGCGAAGCGGCTCGAAGTGACCGCGCACGGCAAGCTGATCCGCGAACTCGCGACCCAATCGGACACCAGCGGCAACACGCTGCCGCTGACCATCGACGCGGGCCTGCACGAATATGCCGCGCGGCGGCTCGGCGACCAGTCAGGCGCGGTCGTCGTCCTCGATTGTCAGCGTGGCGACATCCTGGCCATGGCGTCGATGCCGGCCTACGATCCCAACAGCTTCTCCGACGGCATCAGCCACAGCGAGTGGAACATGATGGCCGAGGACGAGAAGCACCCGCTGATCAACAAGGTCCTCCAGGCGCTTTATCCGTCGGGCTCGACGATCAAGCCCTTGATGTCCCTGGCGCTGCTCCAGGCGGGCATAAATCCGGACGAGATCGTCGTGTGCCGGCGGGCCTATCGCGTGGGCAACGCGATCTTCCATTGCGACCGGACGCATGGGCCGATCGCCATGGCCGACGCGATCATCAAGAGCTGCGACATCTATTTCTACCACATGAGCCTTCAGGCCGGCATCGACGTCATCGCGCCGATGGCGAAACGGATGGGCTTTGGCGAGAAGTTCGCGCTTCCGGTCCCGTCGCAAAGCTATGGAACGGTTCCCGATCCCGAGTGGATGATGCGCAAGCACCACCGCAAGTGGGAGATGTACGACACCATCAACATGTCGATCGGACAGGGCAATGTGCTGGTCAATCCGCTCCAGCTGGCGATCATGGCCGCGCGTATCGCCAGCGGCACGGTGGTCGAGCCCCGGCTGACCCAGGCGACCAGGCTGAAGCCGTTCGGAAGGCTCGACGTCACGCCCGAGCATTTGAAGTTCGTCCAGGAAGCGATGGGCGGCGTCGTCAACAGCGGCCGCGGCACCGCCTCGGGCGCCAAGCTGCCGATCGACGGCGTTCAGATGGGCGGCAAGACCGGCACGGCGCAGGTGCGCCGCATCAGCCTCGCCGAACGCGCGGGCGGCGTCCGATCCAACGAGAGCCTGGCGTGGAAGATGCGCGACCACGCCCTGTTCGTCTGCTTCGCGCCGGTCGAGGCGCCGCGCTACGCCTGCGCGGTGATCGTCGAGCATGGCGGCTGGGGCGCGAGCGCCGCGGCGCCGGTTGCGCGCGACACCATGACCTATCTGTTCGACAGGAAGAAGGCGCTCGACATTCTCGCCGGGCTCGAAAAGGGCTGGGGCGGGACCTTGGCGGAGCGCGTCGCGCGGCGCGCCGACCAATGGCGGGCGCAGCAGGCAGCGTTGGCCGGCGCCGCCAAGAGCGCCCCCGGCGCGTCGGCGCCGGCATCCACGCCTTCCACCTGATGGCCCTTTCCCTCGTTCCTGCGCCGATCGCGCAGCTGCCCTGGCGGCTCCTGCTGCTGATCTGCGCCATCGCGACGTTCGACTCGCTGGTGCTTTATTCGGCGGCCGGCGGCGAATTGCGCTGGGCGCTTCCCCAAGCGGCGCGCTTCGGCTTCTTCCTCGGCATGGCGGTGCTGATGAGCTATTTGAAGCCCGAGCGCTTCAAGCAGATCGCTTTTCCCGCCTACGGCCTGCTGATCGTGCTGCTCCTCCTGGTCGAGGCGTTGGGCTTCGTCGGCGGCGGGGCGCAGCGCTGGCTCAACCTGGGCTTCATCCGGCTGCAGCCGTCGGAATTCATGAAGCTGGTCATCGTCCTGGCGATCGCCCATTTCTACGCCCTGCTGCCGGCCGGCGAGATCCGCCGCTGGGGCGCGATCTGGCCCGCGGCCGCCTTGCTCGGCGTGCCGGCGGCGCTGATCCTGGTCCAGCCCGATCTCGGCACGGCGTCGATGGTGGTGTTCAGCGGCCTCGCGGTGATGTTCCTTGCCGGCCTGCCGCTGCGCCTGTTCGTGGGCGGTGCCGCCGCGGTCGCGGTGATCGTGCCGGTCGCCTTCCAATTCCTGCACGATTACCAGCAGCGCCGCGTCACCATCTTCCTCGATCCCGAATCCGATCCGCTCGGCGCCGGCTATCATCTCAGCCAATCGAAGATCGCGATCGGATCGGGTGGCATCTTCGGCAAGGGCTTCCTCAACGGCACGCAGAGCCACCTCGACTATCTGCCCGAAGGCCACACCGACTTCGTCTTCGCGACCATGTCGGAGGAATGGGGCCTCGCCGGCGGCGTCTTCCTGATCCTCTGCTTCTCCCTGGTGATACGCTGGGGCATGCACGTCGCGCTGAACACCCAGGGCCGCTTCGAGCGGCTGACCGCGGCCGGCCTCACCGCCACCATCTTCTTCTACGTGGCGGTCAATCTCATGATGGTGATGGGCCTGGCGCCGGTGGTCGGCGTCCCCCTTCCCCTCTTCTCCTACGGCGGATCGGCGCAGATGACCTTCATGCTCTGCCTCGGCGTGCTGATGTCGATCGACCGCAACAACCGCAGCGACCGATCGCGCCGGCGCTAGCAGAAGACGAAACCCCGGCACGGGCCATTGCATCGCCGCCGGACGCATGGTAGCCGCACCCCGCTTGCAAAAGGCAGGGTCCTTCCCAGCTTTGCCCTTCCGGCACGGACGCATAGCTCAGTTGGTAGAGCAGCTGACTCTTAATCAGCGGGTCCCAGGTTCGAGCCCTGGTGCGTCCACCATATTTTCGACGACTTGCGCTTCGTTTTTTCACAAGATGGAGCCGCCGATGGCTCGCATTGTGACCATTTTTGTGACCTGGACTTTCCAGCCTTTGCGAGCCCTGCGCTCACCACCTCCCAACTGAGCAATTGTTGCCTCCAAACAACAGACTGTCCGCCCTTCGTTCCGGGAATTGGTTTGGCCAGAGAATGGACCAGCCCTATCCTGGCCAGAACGCTTCCCTTTTTGCACGGTGAGCGTCTGTTCAAGGAAAGCGGCACTTGGCCCGATCGCCCTGTCCGGGCGGGATCGTGAATGGGAAGCCGACCTGTCGATTGATTGCGAGCGAGGAGCGGAGAGAGCTATGACAACAAAGCAGGTTGTGTTGAACGAAGCCATGATCCCGACCGCGCGGGGCGACACCATCCCGGCTGGAGATCTTGGTTTCACCCATTCCGCCGAGCTCATCATCCAGACGACGGAAGAGTTGAAAGACAACTGGCCGGACGAAACCTGGGCATCACGTCCGGAAGAAGAGCAGATTGCCCGCGTGGTCGCTATCCTCAATGCGGCCTACGAAGGCGGCGTGAATACAATCGTCGATCGCACTATTGTCGGGATCGGACGCAATGTCGAACGCATCCACAAGGTCGCCGTCCAGACCAAAATGAACATCCTGATATGTTCCGGTATCTATACGCTGTACGATCTGCCCTATTTTTTCCGCTATCGTAAGGACAAGCCGGAAGATTTCCCGAACAGCAAGAAGCTGGAGGACTATATCGTCCAGGACGTTCTGGTGGGCATCAACCGGACGAACATCCGTGCGACCGCCATCAAGGTGATGTCGGACAAGTTCGGCCTGCAAGAAACCCCCGACCTGCGCGGCCTGTTCAAGGCCTGCTCAGTCGCGCACCGCCGATCGGGTGCGCCGCTCACGACCCATGGCCTCGGCGTGCCTGATGCCCTGCTGCACCAGAAAATCTTTGCCGAGGAAGGCGTAGACCTGGGGCGCGTCGCCTTGTGCCACATGGATCGCTCGCCGGGGGGGACGCGCCTGGAAGACTTCGAGCGCGTTCTCGACAAAGGGTCGTTCATTTCCTTCGATGGCTGGTTCCCCGCAGAGGAGACCAACGTTCTTGCGTCGGACTCGACGACGCCGGAGCAGAGCTTCGACCGTATCGTGGAGCTGGTGGGCAAGGGTTACGGCGATCAGATCCTGCTCGCGGGCGGCTGGCCGATCGCCTACCATGACTGCTTCCCGGCCTCGTTCGGCATGAACGACGGGATCGCGCCCTACATGCGTGTCAAGCAGCAGGTGATCCCCGAACTCAAGGCGCGCGGCCTGTCGGACGATCAGATCCATGCGATGACGAACACCAATCCGCAACGCTGGGCTGCGACCTTGGCATTGGGAGAATATTGAAGTCGAATGCGGTTCCCTCTTCGGAGCGAACCGTAACGCTCCGGCTCGGCAGCGCGTCGCTCTCCTACGCCGTGCCGCCGGCTTGCGATCCCACCATCAAATTCGACCTGCGAACCGACCTGCTCTGGAAAAGGAAGAGTAAAGCCAGTGCAACAACGAAAAAACCGCCCACCACCCACGGAGTAACTGCGGCTCCGAGATCGTCGATGAAGTGACCCAGGATGGCGGTGCCGATAGCCATGCCGGTGACCTGAAACGCAGGCACAAGCACCGCGATGTTGCCACTGTCGTCGGACGCGCACGTGGCCGCGGTCATATAGATGGTCCCGCTCGCCCAGAATATGTTGAATATGGCCAGTTCGAGCGTCACCGATATCACCTCGCGCGATGCCATGAAGGCAACGATCGCGACTGCGATAAAGGCGGTCGAAATGAGGATGGGCAAGGTGCGGCCAAAACGGCCGTTCAGGATCAGCGCCAAAAATGACCCGAGCAGGGCGGCTGCGGTCCCGATTCCCATCGCGTGCGCGATACCGCTGGCCGGAACGGCGTTATATGTCGCAAGCTGTTCGGTAAAAGACCAGAAACCGCCGACGCCGGCATACCAGATCGCCTGAGTCACCAGTGCCAATGCGGCCAGACTGCGCCACATGGCAAATGCCGATTGCGATCCCTGTCGCGCGTTCTGGACGGACGTCTTCACCGGGCCTGCAGGAATCAGGGGCGCTGCAGCGAACGCAGCCGCGGCCGCGGCCGCCAAGATAACCAGCACGCTGATCGTGCCGAGATATCGATCAAGTTCGGGACTGGCGTAAAGCCCGGCCATGCCGATCACGATCGACGCCCCATAGGCAAGGCCGAACGATCGCTCCACATTCCGGGTCTGTCCCAACGACGAGTAGCTGAGCGCCAGAAGGACGCCCTCGCCAAAAAGGCCCGTCGCCACGCGGGCGACCAGGAGCCACTGATAATCAGCTATGAACAGACTGGCGATTTGGCCGAGCAGCGCTGACAAGGCTCCAAACCGCACCAGCGTTCGCCAGTTGAACCGGCCGATCCAGAAAGGTCCCAAGAACGAAGCCAATGCGATCGACCACAATTCCGCCGCGGACAAGATGCCCAGATCCGCAGGCGAGATGCCGTAGAGCCGCTCGACGTTGCCCAGATAGGCGGGCGTGAAAACGAACATCAAACCGCCGGCACAATAGAGCAGCGCGCCGCCAAGAATGATGCGCTTCGTACGGCCGTCGGGTGCGTCCATCGCAGTTTCTCCTGTCTCACGCTGACCCGCCGGCTGGAAACGCCAAGATTGCTGCGCGAATGCGTTCTTCGGTTCTTTTTCCTGTGGCGCGGCCTTGCTTTGCCGCGCCACCTCAATCACCTACATGCCTGCTTCCGGGGCTGCCGCGCGCGGAACGCACCGCATTCAATCACGGGCAAGTTGCTCCATCAGCTTCATCACCGTCGGTATGGTCTCGGGCGGGCGACGGCCCAGCCCGCATTCCGTGGCGATACCGAAATCCGTCACATAACGCTGGGCGGCCGCGAGGCGACGGACGCCGCCTTCCATTCCATCGGTATGATGCACCAGTCCCAGATACAATTGCGTGCCGCTCGGCAGCTTCAAGTCCGCCAGCGGCTGGAAATAGGAGTCATCGTCGCGATCGCGTGGCACGGGAATGTGGAGCCAGTCGATCTGACGGGCAACGGTTTCGAAGATGGCGTTGGCAAAATCGACCATCACCCGCGTGTCCTTTGGCTCCATCCAATGCTTATGATCAGCGTCGCCGTAGCAGAGGTGAAAACCGAGGGCGGCGTCCGCGGGAACCCAACTCGCCAACATCTCGATGCGGCGCAGCATGTCGTTCAACGGATCGGGGAAAAGGACGCGATTGTCGAGCATCAGCAGCCCTTCCAGGACCGCGATCTCCTGTGCCAGATCCCATTGGATGGCAAGTTCGCCCACCGGAATGGCGGCGCATATCGCTTCGACCTCGGACCGCATCGCCCTTTCATAGAGAGGTTCGACACTGTGATAGTCGTCGGGGTCGATCATCGCCGACAAAGGGGCGATCGGCGGGGGCAGGGAAACCTGAAAACGGATGCCCGGCGGCAGCTTACCTTCAGCGCGCAGTCTCTTGAAAATCTCGTAGGAAGCGATCGCCGCGTCCGCATAACCAAGCTTGCCGAAGCTGGCATTGGTCAGGTCGCCCTGAACCGAGTAGCGATGCAAGCCGAAAAGTTCGGCGTTGCCCTTCTTCAGGAAGGGCGCCTGTTCCATCACCTGCTCCTGCCACATATACCATTCGATGCGTTCGCCGGTTTCGCCATCGGGCACCGCCCGTAGACTGCCGCCCAGCAGCGCCCCGGCCGTCAGCAACACCTCTTCCGCATTGCCCAGCGCAACGCTTCCGACGAGCAGGGTCGGCCTTGAAGCAATATTCGTCATCCGATCCATTCCACATCCGCAACATTGGCTTCTTGAACCGCACGATGCCTCCAACACACTAAGCGTGAAACGATATCGCCCATTGAAGGCGTTGGCGGTCAAGGTCAGCTCAATCTCGATTTCTAGGTTCCGATCGGCCTGAACCATAGCCGCTAAGATGACACTGTCTGTTGTCTATCAGCAACAATGGAAGCGGCTTGACGAGGTGCAACCACGCTGACCCAAGACGAACGGCAGGCACGGCAAAAGTGCCGCTCAATTGGACTTGTAAAGGAAGGCGCGATCGGGCCAGAAAGGAGGGCCGAGGACGCTGGTCCCTATCGCTTTCCCTCACGTCATTCCCGTTCAGGGCCGCCACCCCGGCAGGCGCCAAAGGCGAACCGGGAAACCAAGACCGGTTGGAGAGAAGAGGACGTGATGCCGCAAGTTTCGCCTGCTCTGGCCGAGGCCCATCGCCTGATCCGGCAGAACCGGCCGTCGGACGCGCTCGATAAGCTGGCTGAGGAAATCAAGGTCGCGCCCTGCTTCGGCCCGGCACATTCGCTGGAGCTCGAAATCCTTTTCGCGCAAGGACAGGATGCGCGCGCCGAGCGTGCATTCGATCGGGCCTTGCGGTTGCCGGCCCGGTCAGCCGACGCCTTCGACGCCTTGGGCTTCTATGCGCGTCGCCTCGATCGTCACGAGTTGTCAAACAGCCTCTACCGCCAGGCGGTCGACCTTGCGCCCGCCGATCCCGATCTCCTGTACAATCTGGCGACAAGCGAGCGGAGCCTCGGCCAATTGCGCGAGGCCGCCCACGCCTGCGATCGCGCATTGAAACTGTCGCCGGATCTCCTGCCCGCGCTGCTGCTTCGCTCGGAGCTTGCAAGGGCCACGAACGAGCGCAATCATGTGGCCGAGCTCGAGGCCAAATTGTCGAGCGACCGCACCGACCGTTGCCAGATGTTCGTTGGATACGCTCTGGGCAAGGAACTGCAGGATTTGGGCCGTTACGATGCGGCTTTCGCCGCCTTTGACCGCGCCGCCGCCGCGCGCCGGCGCAACCTGACCTACGACGTCGCGCAGGACGAGCGAAAATTGCGCCGCATAGAAGAGGTTTTCAAAGGGCCTTGCCCGACAGCCGCGGCGCCTTCGGAGAGGGGGCACATTTTCATCATCGGCCTACCGCGTTCCGGCACCACGCTGATGGAACGGATTCTCGGCGCGCTGCCGAACGTCCGATCGAACGGGGAAACCAACAATTTCGCAGCGGCTCTCCTCGACTGCGCCCCGAAAACGCCTGACGATGTCTTCCAGCGTTGCTCCCAGGCATCGCCCGCCAAAGTTGCCGCGGCCTATGATCGCCGCGCGACAAGGGCGGGCTCCGATCGACGCATTATCGAAAAGCTCCCGCAGAATTATCTGTACGTGGGCGCGATCGCTGCTGCCTTTTCCGACGCCTCCATCATCTGGGTCCGGCGGAATTCTGTCGACAATTGTTTTGCCATGTTTCGGACACTCTTCGGAGAAGGATATCCGTTCAGCTACACCTTCGAGGAGCTAGCGCGCTATGTGTCGGCCTATGAGCGCCTGATGGATCACTGGAACACTATCCTGCCAGGCCGTCTGATCGAAGTTCAGTACGAAGAGCTGGTAGCCGCCCCCCTGGCAATCGTGAAGCGGGTCGCGGAACGATGCGGCCTCGCCTGGTCGAACGATGCATTGGACCTTACCCGCAATCGGAGCGCGTCTTTGACGGCGAGCGCCCCCCAAGTCCGCGGCTCCATCTACACGACCTCATCCGGGCTCTGGCGCAAATATCTTCCTCACCTTGACCCTCTGCTGGAGGAACTTCGCAAGGCCGGAGTTTCGCTTCCCGCTTCGTGAAGTACCCGCAAAAAAACGGAAGCGCCGCAAGGCAAGCTCCCAAATCGCCATCACGGACGGTCGATGCATTTGACTGCCCAAAACCCGCCCGCCGTCCTCGGAAAGTTACCATTTATATCTGAGCGTCAAACCATAGGCACGCGGACGCGTGACGCTCTCGATGTCGTCCAACGCCCCCAGAACTTCCGAATCCCTCAAATTACGCGCCAAGACTCCGCGCTTGTTCAAAAGATTCCGGCCGTAAATCGCCAATTGCCAAGGTCCGTGCTCCCATGAGATCTGCGCGTTCGTGATCCAGTAGGAAGGGAATTTCGGCGGATTAGGCAGGTTTTCGAGCGGCAAAGACGCGAGAATGCTCCCATTATATTGAGCGTTCAAATCCAGTTCGATCCGGTCGCCGTTTGAAAGCGGGCGCGAATAAAGCAGCCCCAGATTGGCGCTGTTCTTGGCCGAGCCCGGGAGGCGCCCGCCCTTGTCGCCTCTGATGCCGCATGGCGCGAGGATCGCATCGCCCGTATCGGGGTCGGGAATGGCGGTTCCCGTGGGAATGCAGAAGGATTTGAGGAGCTTCGGATCGGCATAGGCGTAGCTCGCCATGAAGCTAAGCTCATTCGTTATCTTGCCGTTCAGCTCGATCTCGAAGCCGCGTGATCGCGCTTTTTTGCCGTTGAACACGACTGGATAGTTGTTCACGGGCGTCAGGAGACCGATCTGCGGATCGCGCCATTCATCCCAAAAGAACGCCGCGCTATATCGGAGCCGGCTGCCGAACCGGCCTTTGAACCCGAATTCGTAATTCTCCACTTGGTCGGGTTTGTAGGTCAGGAGATCGCTGGATTCCCGGATCACTCCAACGGTTGCGAAGGAATTGGCGCCGCCTCGACGGAAGCCCTGCGAAAAGGTAGCGTAGACATTGTGGTTCGACATGTATTCGTAGGACGTGTTGACCTTGAAGATCGCCTTGCCGCTGATCTTCGAGCTGTTCGCCGTGTGCAGGGAAGGAAGCAGAAACGTATAGAGATTGATGTCCAGCGAGCGATCGAAATCCTCCCAGAACACGCGCGCACCGCCAGTCACCTGCCAAGCCGGCGTGATGTGCCAGGTCAGATCGCCGAAAAGGGCCTTGTCGATGAACTTGCTGTGACCGACCAGAAGCACGCTCTCGCCATTGGGGCCGACATTGAAGAATTGACCGGTCGCTGCGGCAAATTCGGCTTGGCCGGGAAAGGCGAGCGGTAGAAGATTGTCGCGTACCTCGTGCTGATAATAGCCGCCAATAACATAGTCGATCGGGCCATTGCCCTTTGATACAAGACGAAGTTCCTGTGTGTACGCCTCAAGTGCTTCGTCGTAGATCTGATAGCCGTTGAATCTAGGGTTCCTGGGATTGCCAATATAATAGTCCTGGTATGATGACGGCAAGCTTTCATACAGGTATGCGACGTCATTGTTGTTGACGCCGGTACTTTTCGTATAGCTCGTAGTGGATGACAGTGTCGCAAAGCCCACGTCGTAACTGAAGTCGAGGCTGGCCTGATGCGATTCACGACGATAGGGTTCAAGCTCGGGGATGATGACGTCGTACTTCTCGAGCGCCGGATAGATGATCCGCGGATCGAGCGGGGCAGGTCCGCCGCGAAAATGTGGATTGTCCTCGGGGCCGCCCTGACCGGTGACGCGGGCAAAATTATAGGCCGCTATTATCTTGAAACGGTCCGTAGGATTCCACTTGAAGCTCGCGCGTGCGCTGTTCGTGCGGCTGTAATTCGAGTTCTTTATCGTGCGCAAGACAGGCGAGCTGAGCGGGTCGGATGGATCAGCAAGGGTAGGAGGGCTGAAAATGCCGCCATCACGTGCGAACACGCCATATTTGTCGATGAATCCTGCGTCATATTGATGTTTGAAGCTGGCGCGAAAGGCTGCATTTTCACCGATGGGTATGTTGACGAGGACCCCGACGTTCCAATCGGGCCTGCTCGAATTGGTTACGCCGCCAATCGACCCGCTGGCCACGCCTGAAAACCTGCGAAGCTCCGGCTCGGTCGGCAGGATTCGCAGGGCGCCACCGAGCGCTCCTGCGCCGTAGAGCGTACCCTGAGGGCCACGCAACACCTCGACCCGCTCGACGTCGTCAACAACGAACAGATTCCCGAACGGCGCGTTGCCGAGATAGATTGCGACCGGAGCCTGCTCTTCGGCAGCACCCTCGCGGTTGGTCGAGGACGCATTGAGCCCGCGCATCACGGGACGCTGGGCGTTCAAGGAACGGTTGCCAGCCGAATTGACATTGAGGTTCGGTATCTGATGCGTGAGATCTTCGAAGGTCGCCACGCCCCGACGTTCCAGTTGCGATCCCCCGAGGACCGAGATGTTATACGGGACCTTGGTGACATCTTCTGTCCGGCGCGTCGCGGTGACGACGATCTCTCCTGCCGGGTCGCTATTCTGGACGCCATTCTGCGCCGCGGCAGGCTGTGCCATAACAAAGGGAAACGAGCCGGCCAACGCAGACCCGGCAAGCACAAACGCTCGATATTTCCGCACGATGGACGCCTCCCAATTTTTATTACTATCAAGATAAATAACGTTGCGCAGAATCCTGCGGCTCAACTGACCGAAGCCCTCCTGCCCCCTCTCTCTTCATGAGACACAGAAACGTCGAATTCGACGAATCCCATCGCCAATCGATCGGCAGCTATTGGCGACATCATGAATTGTGTAGTTGCAGATGGCGCGAAATGTATAGTCGCCGGATTGGCAACAGTCTGTTGCAGACCCGATATAAAGCCTGCTGCGAGCAGCAAGTAGAAGCAGGAGCAGAAGCACGTACCGCAGCGCCTTCCGCGATCTCCGATCGGCACGGCGGTTCGCACCAGGGACGGCGTGACCACAATCCCGATGGCCCATACGATGCCGATGCCCGAGCATGGCAAAGCTCACAGACGAACGATCGATCGCGGGACGAGCGGCGCGCTATTCCTGCTGGGAAGGATTGGTCTCGCAAATGCCGGCCACGGCTATCCTCAAACCGACGCGCCCGCCTCGGCCATCCGCTTCCTAAGGTGATGAATGAACACCTGGACCTTGGCGGCCCCACCCCTTCGCGCCGGGTAGACGCACCACACCGGCATCGCCTCCCCGCGATAGGCGGCGAGGAGTTCGACGAGCTGTCCATTATTGATATATTCGCGAAGATACAGTTCCGGAAGCCAGACGATGCCCACGCCGCGCAATGCCGCGGAGATCAGCGACTGCCCGCTGTTCATAAGCAACCGGCTGCCCAGATGGACCTTTCTCGGCACCGATCCCGTTTGAAACCTCCATTCCCTGCAGGGTTCGAAGGACGATATGAGACAATTATGCCCGGAAAGATCATCTATGGTTTCAGGAACGCCCGCATGCGCCAGATAATCGGGTGATGCCGCACAGGCATGAGGCAGCGAGCAGATTTTTTGGGACCGCAACGAGGAATCAGGCTGGGTATCGTGCCGTATCGCGACGTCATATCCCTCCCCGATGAGATCGACATTCCTGTCGCTGACGAGCAGTTCGATCATCAACTCGCTATATTCATTGGCCATGTCAGCGACGAGCGGCGCTACCCAACTATCTCCGAAGTTGTCGCCGGCAACGATCCGGATGCGCCCCCGAGGGATCGAGTCATGCTCCATCGCCTCGAGCTCGATGGATTCAAGATTGTCAAAAGCCGCCACGCAACGCTCATAGACAGAGCGCCCAAGATCGGTCGGCATGAGCTTTCGCGTTGTCCGATAGAGAAGCTGGCTGCCGAGCCGGTCCTCGAGGTTGCTGACAAATCTGCTGACGGCTGATTTGGAGACCCCGAGCTTCTCGGCAGCAGAGGTATAGCTCCCCCGCTCGACCACAGCCGCAAATGCTTCATATGCATCCCAACGGTGCATTGTTGCTCCTGAACAACTGTCTGTCCAGACAAGGCTACTACACCTCCCAACCATCGACAACTATCGTCGCGGAAACCGCATCGCGAGGATGCGACGGGGAAACGGGAATGTTCATCTTCAACACATGGTACATTGCGGCGGAGCCGGCGGAGCTGAACGACGGCCGGATCGTGGGCCGGACGCTGCTGGGAAAACGAATCGCAATGTACCGTGGCGAATCGGGTCAGCTTGTAGCCATCGAGGATGCCTGCCCGCACCGCAAGGTGCCGCTGTCGCTCGGATCGGTCGTCGGTGACGGCGTCCGTTGCGCCTATCATGGCGCCGAATTCGGCGCCGACGGGCGCTGTATCAAGGTTCCAGGACAAAAGGCGGTCCCTCCCCGGGCGATCGTCAGGACCTACTCGGTCATCGAGCGGCACGGTTACATCTGGATCTGGCTCGGCGATGACGAAGCGGCGGCCGACGAATCCAGCATTCCCGATGGGTTCTGGGTGTCCGGGGATTCCTCCTGGATCGGTGGTTATGGCCACATGGAGTCGATCAAGGCCGACTATCGGCTCATCAACGACAATCTCTTCGATATTACCCATGCCGAGTTCGTCCACCCCGAATCCTTTGGCGGACAAGAGGTCCAATTCTATCGGAACGCTCGTCCTGGCAGCGAATTCGTCGATCGAGGCATGTCGTTCGAGATCGACGCCAATTCGATCCGGTTTCGCGTGCACGCCGCCGCGCTGGGGAATGAAGGAGGCCCGCTGTGGCGGTCGATGCTCGCCCAAAGTCGGGGCAAGGAAGAATGGCATGAACCCATCGACTTCCGGATGGAAGTCATCTGGTGGCCGCCCTGTTACACCAGCTTCCACATTTCGGTTCGTCCGATGGGTGAGCCCGACGTCGAGCCAGTCGAGATTTACAATCTGCATGCGGCCGTACCGGAAACGACCAAGTCGTCTCACTATTTCTACCGTTCGGTGCGCAATTACGGCGATACGTCCATGAATGCCATATTCACCGACGCAGCGAACTTTGTCTTCAATCAGGACAAACCCATTCTCGAGGGTCAGCAAGCAGTCCTCGGTGAGCGGGATCTGCTGGAAACCGATCCGATTTCATTCGCCGGCGACAGGCTTCCTCTGGAAGGCAGGCGCATCCTGGAAAGGCTTCTGACGGCAGAGCAGGCGGAAGGTTGAGAAACATGCATATGTTGGCATTTTTGTACCCGAACAGCGCCGGACACGTGTTCGATACTGATCATTGGAGGAATGTTCATCTCCCGCTCGGCCTCGGCCTTACGGACAAATATATCGGCGTGCGCCCAAATAAGGTGATCCTGCTCGCGCCCACCCGTGGCGGCGATCTTGAGGCCGATAGCGCGGCATTTGGCGCGATGGCCATCGTGATCTTCGACCAGGAGAAGTCTGTCGAAAAGCTTTCGACCCTTTTCGAGTTTGAGGAAGCGGCCCGGCGTCTGTCAGCAGACTTCCCCAATTATGCCGCCGGGCCGCCGCAGATACTGATCTCGGAAATTCAGGAACTCACCGAGATCGACGCGATAATCGAGAAATTCAAAAGCAACGGCGGATAGCGTCGTCAAGCTGACCAGGCATCCGGACGAACCCGAATTGCATATTTGATCTTGCCGGAAATGCTTGGGAGCCAAGGTGCAGGAAGGCCTATGTGATGAAGAGCAGGGTTCCGTTCTGAATCGGACGCTGCCGACGGGTTAAGGAGAAGAAGGATGAACCCATCAATTGCCGACACCGTTGGGCGGGCCTACGGACGCAAGCCCGGCGAGTCGGACTTGGAGCTGACGCAGGTTGGCCCCGGCACGCCCGGCGGCGAGTTGCTGCGCCGCTACTGGCAACCCATTGCCATGTCCTACGAGGCGACGGAGGTGCCGAAGCGGATTCGCCGCCTGGGTGAGGATCTCGTCCTGTTCCGCAATGGTCGGGGCGAAGTCGGCCTTCTGACCCCCCGCTGCATCCACCGCGGCACGACGCTTTATTATGGCAAGGTCGAAGAGGACGGCATCCGCTGCTGCTATCATGGCTGGAAATTCGGCTGCCAAGGCCAGGTTCTCGACCAGCCGTGCGAGCCCGACGGCGGCGCGCGCACCAAGCATAAGCTGCGGCAGCCCTGGTATCCGGTGATCGAACAATATGGCGCCATCTGGGCCTATATGGGTCCACCGGACAAGCAGCCGCTCTTCCCGATCTACTCGGCCTTTGAAAATCTGGCGGATGATGAGGAGGTCGTCGCGGACTATATGAACGCCGGCGGCGAGCTGACCGGTTTCCCGGCCAACTATAATTGGTTCCAACATTTCGACAATGCGATGGACCATTTTCACATCCAGATCCTCCACTACTCGCATGCCGGCACGCATTTCACCGACCGCCGGTGGGACGTCTGGCCGAAGGTGTCGTGGACTTATTCCGAAAACGGGGATTCCGTCCTGACGCACACGCGGCGCGACCTGGGGAATGGCCAGGCCTGGTTGCGGGTCGAACAAGCGCTCATGCCCAATATCCTGGTGATCCCGCCTTTCTATGGGGATGGGCCTTCGCCGCACCTGTGGTTTTTCGTGCCGTTTGACGACGTTACCTATGTCCAGGTGCAGGTCATCCGCCAGAAAAAGGACTTCAAGTGGATTTCCGAAGAGGTCGCCGGATACGGGCCCGAAAACAAGCTATGGCGCGACATGACACCGGAGGAACACCGGGCTTTTCCATCGGATCATGAGACGCAGGAAGGCCAGGGCATCGTCACTCTTCATTCCGAAGAGCACCTCGCTTCCAGCGACGAGGGTGTCGTGAAGCAACGGCTCCTCTTCAAGCGTTTGGCAAAGAAGGTCGCCGAGGGCAAGGATCCTCCGGGCGTCGCCTTCGCCGAGGCCGATCGCCGGATCGTCATCGAAGCGCGCTCCTGGATGGAAACGACCGATCAGCCTGTGACGGAGGACGCATAACCTGCATCATGAAGGCGCTCATCAGCTCTCGGCCAGGAAATGGTTCCACGCTGTTCGTCGGCGAACTGCCATCCCCACAACCAAAGACCCACGAGGTTGGAAGCGAGACGCATTTCGCGGGCATCAACGACCCGGATGTCCTCATCATCGCGGACCGGTACCAGATTCGTCCGCCTCGTCCGTTCTTGCCGGGCATCGAGATCGGGCGACATGAGGATGATGGATGAAGATGGCTGGTTCCACGTCATCGATCGTCAGAAGGACATGATCAACGCGTCCGGATTCAAGGTCTGGCCGCGAAAGGCCGAGGACGTGCTTCTCGAACATGCCGCCGTCCGGGAAGCCGCGGTGGTCGGCGTTCCGGACGGCTACCGCGGCGAGACGGTCCATGCCTTCGTCTCGCTGACCCGGGGCGCCGACGCGGTGGATCTGACCGTTCTCGCCGAGCATTGCCGGGCGCGGCTCGCCGCCTACAAGGTTCCGAGACAGATTCAGTTTCTGGACGAGCTGCCCAAAACCCCAACGGGACGATCCAATGGCCACCAATAGGCACTATGATGTGGTGATCGTCGGCAGCGGCATCGCGTCATTGGTTTGCGCAGCCGAACTGGCGTTGAAGGGCCGGCGGGTGATTGTGCTGGAGCGGGAGCAGGTCGCCGGCGGCTGCATGCGGACCGAGGAGGTGACGCTTCCCGGTTTCCGACACGACGTCTTGTCGATGTCCCTGCCCCTGTTCGTCACCGCGGCGCACTATCCTGATCTCGGTCCGGTCTTGGAGAAGCATGGGCTGGAAGTCGCCTTCGCAAAGGTGCCAACGGCGGTCGCGACTCCCGATGGTCGCGCCCTTCGGCTAACCCAGTCGCGGGCCGAGAATGTGCAGGCGTTCGACATGCTCGCACCTGGCGACGGTGCCGCTTTCGAGCGCGCCATGGCCGACATCACCGGCAATGCCGACTTCATCTTCGGGTTGCTCGGCCAGGAGCCGGCCAGCGCCTCCACGCTCAAGCTCGTTGGCCGCCAGCTTTTCCGCCGTCGCGTCGCCGGCATGGCGCAGTTCGGCGGCAGTGCGCTCCAGCCGATGCGCACATGGCTCGAGCAGGAGTTCAAGTCGGATCTGGTCCACGCGCTGATCGCGCCCTGGATCCTTCATACCGGCCTTTCCCCGGAATCGACGCTGTCCTCGCTGATGGGCAAATTGATCCTGTTCACGCTGGAGGCCGTCGGCAATCCGATCGTCAAGGGCGGTATCGCCAATCTCGTAGCTGCCTTTCGGAGCCTCATCGAAACGAATGGAGGTGTGATCGTCACCGGCGCGGATGTCGTTCGCATCATCGTGGAACGCGGTGTCGCGCGCGGCGTCGAAACCGCGGACGGCACCATCTATTCCGCTCGAAAGGCAGTGGTCTGCAACGTCACGCCCACACAATTATACGGTCGATTGCTGCCGCCGGAGGAAGTGCCGGCCCAGACCGGGGAAATGGCAAGGCGCTACGCCTATGGCCGCGCCGGCATGCAGATGCACATCGCTCTTTCGGAACCGCCGCGCTGGACGAACGAGAGCTTGAGCGATGTGGCCTTGATCCACGTGACCGCAGGCCTGGACGCCGTTTCGCGGGCCGTGAATGAAGCAGAGCGCGGACTGCTCCCAGCAGAACCGACGATCGTCGTGGGACAGCCGGCGCAAATCGATCCTTCGCGCTGTCCGGCCGGCAAGTCGATGCTGTGGATACAATTGTTGGAACTGCCACGCCGGATTCGCGGAGATGCTGCCGGAGAGATCGCCGCGCCGGCGGACGGCCGCTGGAACGAGTGCGTTCGCGATGCCTATGCGCAGCGCATCCTCAAGCAGCTCGGCCAATATATCGCGAATCTCGACGCAGCGACCCTGGCGGTGACGTCCTTGTCCCCATCGGATCTGGAAGAATGGAACCTCAATCTGGTGGACGGAGATCCCTATTCCGGATCCTGCTCGATCGACCAGTTCCACATGTTCCGGCCATTTGGCAGCGGCCGCAATCATGCCACGCCGGTCAGGCAGCTTTTCCAGATCGGGGCCTCCACCCATCCCGGGCACGGCCTAGCGGGGATGTCCGGTCATATGGTCGCGGCGACGCTCTGAGGCCGCGCGCGCGTCAGATCGCCCATATGTTTAAGCCTAAAGTGTCTTGCGTGACGCATGGGGTGTGGTGCACAAGCAACTCATCCTCTTTGCAATCGCCGCCGCCACGGGCGCGACTGCCGAAGGGAAATCGCTGATGCTGGATCTTCCCCGCTTCAAGGCCGCTGCCGTCCAGACATCTCCGGTATTTCTGGATACTTTGAGCACGGTTGCCAAAGCCGCGTCGCTCATCCGCGAAGCCGCCGCCAACGGCGCGCAACTGGTGGCCTTTCCTGAGGTGTTCGTACCCGGCTATCCCTATTGGAGCTGGATCACCGATCCCGTCACGTGCAGCCCCTGGTTCGAGAAATTGGTCCGCGCGTCGATCCTGGTTCCCGGGCCTGAGATCGACGTCGTGTGCGCCGCCGCACGCGCGGCGGGCGTGCATGTCGTCATTGGTGTCAATGAGCGCAGCCCGGTGTCGGTCGGCACCATCTTCAACACTTTGGTGTTCATCGGACCCGATGGCGCCATTCTGGGCAAGCATCGCAAGCTCGTGCCCACATGGGCGGAGAAGCTCACCTGGGCGAATGGTGATGGCTCCAGCCTGAGGGTCTACGACACCGCGATCGGGCCTTTGGGCGGCCTTGCCTGCGGGGAAAACACCAATACGCTCGCGCGCTTCACGCTTCTGGCCCAGGGTGAACTGGTCCATATCGCAAGCTATATTTCCTTGCCGGTCGCGCCCGACGATTACGACATGGCCGAGGCGATCAAGCTCCGCGCGATGGCACATTCGTTCGAGGGCAAGCTCTTCACGATCGTGTCCTGCTCCACGATTTCGGACGAGATTATCCAGGCGATGGAAGCGCTGGTGCCGGACGCCCGGGCGCGGCTCGGGCGAAAGAACAGCGCATTCTCCGGCATCATCGGCCCTGACGGCCGAACCGTTGGAGATTCCTTGGTCGACGATGAGGGGATCGTCTACGCCGACATCGATCTTGGCAAATGCATCCAGCCCAAGCAGATGCATGACATCATCGGCCACTATAACAGGTTCGATATCTTCGACTTGCGGGTGAACCGGACGCCGCAGGAACCCGTCACGCTAGGCACCCTCGATGCCGCCGAGAGCGTCGGTCAGCCGGATGCGGATGAAGAAGGCGGTCAAGCAGGAACCGGAGGTGATGGATCGCGACAGCGACCGCTGCGCCACAAAATTGTCTGACGCCCGGGTGGACGTGCCGGGCGCGGGTGCGCTGCTCAACGGCAATTATCGATCCCGCACGCGCTCAAACCGCCTGCGGCTGCGAGATTACTTGCGTTCGACACCAATGAAATTTATTTCAGGCTTATAATGTCTACTTCCGGAGACGGCCGTGACGGAGCCGAGTTACGACCAATATCGGGAAGAGGCGGTTGGCCGCGCGAACGTTGCCGACACGCCCGAACTCATCGCTTATTATCGACGGTTGCAGACGCTCGGCACCGGCGCATTGTGGACTGTCGCCAACAAGATCGAGCCGTGGGAACCAACATCGACCTCCGTTCCAATGCTCTGGCGGTATCGCGATCTGCGTGGCGACGTGCTGAAGGCGCTCGACCTCGTCACACCGGAACAGGCGGGGCGGCGGGTCATCTATCTCGAGAATAGGAGCCGATCCGACGTCGTGGCCGCCGTCGGCTGGCTCTATTCAGGCCTGCAGGTGATGGCGCCGGGCGAATGCGCGTCAAGCCACCGACACAGCGCATCCGCCCTTCGCTTCATCATGGAGGGCGAGGGCGCGTTCACCAACGTCGACGGCCACAAGATGACGCTCGGCGCGAATGACTTGGTGCTGACGCCCAACGGCACATGGCACGAACATGGCGTGGCGGAGAATGGCACCATCTGCATCTGGCAGGATGGCTTGGACATCCCGCTGATGAACGCGCTGGAAGCCAATTTCTACGAGGTCCACCCCGACCTCAACCAGGCAATCTCCTTTGCCGTGGACGACAGCACGGCGACCTGGGCGGGCGCAGGGCTGCGTCCGGCGCGCCTACAGTGGACCAAAGCCTATTCACCGCTGCTCAAATATGAGTGGGCGCCGACCTATGAGGCGCTGACGCGTTATGCCCGCGTCACGGATGGATCGCCCTATGACGGCATATTGATGGACTATGTGAACCCCAACACGGGCGGCCCGGTGATGCAGACCATCGGCGCGTCCATGCAGTTGCTGCGACCTGGCGAGCGCACCAGGGCGCATCGCCAGACCGGCAGCTTCGTCTATCAATGCGCAAAAGGCAGTGGCTGGTCGGTTATCAACGGCCAGCGGTTCGACTGGACCGAGCGCGACATCTTCGTCGTCCCGGCCTGGACGTATCATGAGCATGCAAATGCGTCCGACAGCGACGACGCGTGTCTGTTCGGCTTCCACGACCTTCCCGTCATGCGCGCGCTCGGCCTCTATCGTGAAGAGGCGTTGGGCGAAAATGGCGGCCATCAACCGATCTTGCCCTGATGGAATAAAAAGGAAGAGTCATGCGCGTTGTTACCTATCGCGCCACTGTGGAAGCCGAGGCACGCCTGGGCGCCATCGCCGGCGATCTGGTCCTTGACCTGGCCCGCTTCGGCATCGTGAAGGGCGTTCCCTTCCCCAGCACCATGCTGGAATTCATCGATCTCGGCTCGCAAGCGGTCGCGGTTGCGACCAAGTTGATCGCCGACAGCGGTGATCTGTTCCCCGTAGGAACCACGCTGCCGCTGTCGAACGTCAAGCTGCTCGCGCCGATTCCGCGGCCGCGCAAGAACATCTTCGGCATCGGCCTCAACTATACCGAGCATGTCGCCGAATCGGCAAAGACGCTCGACACCTCACCGGACCTGCCGCGCCAGCCTGTAATCTTTTCAAAGCCGCCGACGACTGTCATCGGTCCGGGCGAACCAATCCTGCATAACAAGGAGATCACCCAGCAACTCGACTGGGAGGTTGAACTCGCCGCAATCATTGGTCGCACCGCCAAAGGCGTGAGCCGGGCAAATGCGCTAAGCCATGTGTTCGGCTATTCTGTCCTCATCGATATGAGCGCGCGTGACTGTCGCCGCGCCGGCCAATGGATCTATTCCAAGGGGCAGGACAGCTTCGCTCCCATGGGTCCGGCCATCGTCACGGCCGACGAAATCCCGGATCCTCAGACGCTGGACCTGTGGCTGACCGTCAACGGCGTCGAAAAGCAGCGCAGCAATACCGCCCACATGCTCTTCAAGGTCGACGAGCTAGTCGCGGATATCTCCAAGGGCATCACGCTGGAGCCGGGCGACATCATCGCCACCGGAACCCCCGCGGGCGTCGGCGCCGGCAGGGATCCCCAGGAATGGTTGTGGCCGGGCGACGTCATCGTTGCCTCGGTCGAAGGCATCGGCACGCTCCGCCACTCGGTCATTGCTGTGGAGTAAGCGGGTCGCACATCCTTCCGGCCCGCTCGCCTTTGGCAATGTCAGCCAAATGCGTGGGATGAAGACGATGCCCGCAGGGTCTACATCGGCAAAGCGTACCTTGACGCGGGTCTCGAAGATCATTGACGCAAGCCTTTGGATCTCCCATTTGCTTCAGGCTTAAAGCGAATGGCATCGTGCTCGACTTTTCAGCCAAAGCCGCGGCGCCATCCCCGCCGGAAGCTGGTCCTTCCCAGCTTTGCCCTTCCGGCACGGACGCATAGCTCGGTTGGTAGAGCAGCTGACTCTTAATCAGCGGGTCCCAGGTTCGAGCCCTGGTGCGTCCACCATTTTCTCGACGACTGGCGGCGCCCAGCCGCGCATCGCGTCGATGAGCGATGCGAGCCTGATCGTCGCGAAAGTGGAGAAGGTGTCCGACACGGCATAGGGCAGGATGATCCGATCGCCATGCCGCAGCGCACCGCAGGTGTAGACCACATTGGGTACGTAGCCTTCACGCTCGGTCCCGTCGGGCCGCACCAGCGGCTCGCGCGACCGGGCCAGAACCTTCGACGGATCGTCCTTGTCGAGAAGCACGGCCCCGATCGAATATTTCCGCACCGGTCCCACCCCGTGGGTCAGCAGCAGCCAGCCCTCGTCCAGCTCGATCGGGGATCCGCAATTGCCGATTTGAACGAACTCCCAGGGGGCCTGCGGCTTCAGAAAGGGCCGGCCCTCTTCCCAGCTGTACAGATCGTCCGAGTAGATCAGGTGCAAATTCTCATTGTCCTGCCGAGCGATCATCACATAGCGGCCGCCGATCTTTCTCGGGAACAGCGCCATCCCCTTGTTGCGGGCGGCAGGGCCCCGCAAGGGTGTCAGACGAAAGGTGACGAAGTCGAGGGTCTCGAGCAATTCGGATCGAATCGCGGCGCCGCTATAGGCTGTGTAGGTGGCCCGGTAGATTGCCTTGCCGCCTTCGCGCATAACGACGAACCTGGCGTCCTCGATGCCGTTCGACTGCGCATCGGTGACGGGAAATATCACCCGTTCGCTCACCTCGCAGGCAGGTTCGAACCGAAGCAGGACCTCGTCGCCGAGCGGCCCCGGAATACGCTGGTCGACACTGGGGACGGTCGCCAGGCGGCCGGCCGGATCGACCGTCACGCTCCCGTCCGCGGCAATCGAGCCGGTTCGGAAAGTGAGCGAGGAAATATGGCCTTCGCCCACGGCCCGCAGGCTCAGGATGAAACGGAGTCCTCCCGCCGGCGCTCCCGATTGATCGGGGTGCGCGACGATGCTCGGATTGAACAGCGCAGCGGCTTCGAACGAATATTCGTGAAGGAAGTAGGCGCCCACGAGCTGACGCTGCGCGGGCGTACAGACCGCGTGGCCGGCGAAGGCCTCTTCCATCTCCATTGCCCGCGCTTCGAACCTGTCGAGCAGATTGCGATGCCGTCCCTCGAAATTTTCGAGCACGTCCGCGAGCAGGACGGAGACCTCTTCCGCGCTCAACGCCAGCACCCTTTGCAAGATATGGTTGGCACGCGTCTTGTCGGCAGGGTTGAGGTCGCGGGGCTCGGTCGCCGGCTTGAACGGGCGCACGACGACGCGCGCGGGATCCGGACGTAAGTGCAGCGCCTGGCGGTTCAGGAATGTGGCTTCGTGCAACCTATTGGCTCGCTATCAAGGATCGATCGATTTCAGGCGGTCAGGGCGAGCAGGCGCCTGGAAGGCCGTTTCGGTCCCGCGGCGGCGTTGCGATCGTCCAGTTGCGCCATGTTGCGAAGCGCCACCACGCTCAAGAGATAAGAGACGACCGATTCGCCGCCCCGATTCTCGTTGGCACGATCGGCATGAAGTCCGTCTCGGCAGCTCCCGGTCGCTACGTCGACCAGCGGTACGCCGAGGTCGTTGCGCCCGAGGAACCATTCGAAGGCGGTGTCGGCGGCGACGCGCCATCCCGCCTCGCCATCGGCGGCCCATGCAGCCAGGCAAGCGGAAATGGTCGCGGCGGCTTCCAGGGGTTGCTGGTCATAGGGTTCGGGCGCCGTCCGCTTATTGCCGAAGCTGTCCGACCCGACCGGGCGGAACAGCCCTTGCGAAGAAGTCTGCAGGGACACCAGCCATCGCAGCGACTCCAAGCCTGCCTGCGTGTAGCGGGACGTTTCGGTCGACCGGCCCGTGACGATCAGGGCCTGCGGGATGCGGGCGTTGTCATAGGCAAGGACATCCTCGAACCAGATCCAGTCCCTGCCCTGGGTGGCGGTTAGCAAATCGACCAGCCTCGCCGCGAGCAGATGGCGCAAACGGTCCGCGCCCACGTCCCGGGGATGGACCGCGCAATAAGGATCCAGACCCAACAATGCGAATGCCCAAGCCCGCGGCGATACAAGATCCTGGACCGCGGGATAGGCTGCGGCGAACAAGCTTGCGGCCCATGCCTGCCGCGACGGACTACTATCGCTGGCGGCGCAAACGCCCAGCGCCCACAGCGCCCGTCCGTGACTGTCGTCCGAACCGCTCTCCTCGAGCCAATGCCTGTCGAAGCCCATGAAATTGCGGAAGCGGCCGATCCGGGAATTCCAGGCATGCTGGACGAAGGCGGCAAATCGCGCCGTCATGGCTTCCGGCACCGGCCCTGCCCCGGCCTGATCCAATGTGCAGGCCAGCAGGAGGGCGCGCGCATTGTCGTCGATACAATAACCGTGCGCGCGATCAGGGATCGAATGCACCGCGTGCTGAAACAGGCCTGTATCGTCGCACATCGAAAGGAAATGATCGATGTGCACTTCGGGCATGGCGATGCGATCGGTGGGTCGCTTGCGAACGGGCTCGACCAGCGCCAATTGCTCGCGCAGCCGCACCGCGTCGAACAGCGACAGATAGATCCTCGCCGTCTGATCCCACGTCATCGCCCGGCTGCTCGAATAAGCGCGCTTGCGAAGCGCCAGGCGGCGATCCCCGTTCGTCAGCAAGCCGGCGATCTCCCGCCCCATCGCCTGGATGTCGCCGAACGGCACCAGGACGCCGCCGCCGTCGGCAAGCAGCTCGCGGGCATGCCAATAAGGCGTCGAGACCACTGCCCTGCCGAGGCCGAAGCTGTAGGCGAGCGTCCCCGACGTCATCTGGGCTTCGTTGCGATAGGGTGTCACGTAGACGTCGCACATCGATATATATTCGAGAAGCGTGTGCTGATCGACAAACCGATCGAGGAACACCACGCTGTCTTCGATGCCCAGCTGACGCGCCCGCGCGGCAAGGCTGCGGCGATAGACTTCGCCCTCCTGCCGCACCAGATTGGGATGGGTCGCGCCCAGCACGACATAGACCGCGTCGGGGCAGGTTCGCAGGATCGAAGGCATCGCCTCGATGATCAAATCTATGCCCTTGCTGGGCGCGAGCAGGCCGAAGGTCAGGATCACGGATTTGTCTGCGAAGCCAAGTTTTGCCTTCGCTGCGTCCGGCTCGACGAAATCGAAGCTTGGGACGCCGTGCGGAATCACGGCGATCTTGCGCGGCGGAATTCCGTAGGTGGATTGCAGCAGCTCCCAGCCTTTTTCGGCCATCACCACCACCTTCTCGGAGAGGTGGGCGATCTGATTCATCACTTTGCGTTGGGCCGGTGTGGGTTCGGACAATATGGTGTGAAATGTGGTGACGACCGGCATTTTCAGTCGCGACAGCAACGCCAGGATATGATCCCCGGCGGAGCCCCCGAAGATGCCGAATTCGTGCTGCAGGCAAACGAGGTCGAAACCGCCCTCGTTCAGATGTTGGGCGGCGTCGAGATAATCCGCAATCACATTGTCGCGAATCTCGAAACCGACCGTCGAATCATAGTCATAGGCTTCGCCATGATCGTTCATGGCGACAATCGTGGTTTCGATCGAGACCCGCGCCGCCGCAACCGCCTGCTGCAGGTCGGTCGTAAAGGTCGCGATTCCGCAGCGTCGGGGCAGCGCGTTGCCGATGAACGCAACGCGCCGGCCGTTCTCCGGCGCCGCCGCATCCGGCGGGATATCCAGCGCGGTGACGATCATCGGGCGCAGGGCCGGGCAAGAGCAGGCGTCTCACGAGGGGAGGCCGTCGAGGGTGACTGGGAAAAATTCAGATAGTGGAGCGCGGGCAATATGTGATCCCCGTGAGATAGTGAATGTATCCGGGCCATCTTAGGCATGAGATCGCCGGATCGTACCGCGGCTAGCTATGCGACGCCTGCCGCGCCAGAATGCGCCACGGCAGCCCGGGCAGCTTGATCATCTTGCAATGGCACACGGTGCAGCGGCTCACGAACTGGCCGCAATCCCAATGGCTGGTCTTCAAATCGGGGATATGCCGGCCGAACCAATCGTGCAGGCTCATGAATCACCCGTGACCGGCTCGCGACGGTCCGCGTCCGCTATTGCTTTCGCGAGATCGGCGGCACCCGCCCGTTCCCGCTCTGCCCCGTCCAAGGCCTTGCGCTTGTTGAAGCTGATTTCGATCCGCCGCAGAAACGCGGCGCGCTCCTGCCAGCTGGCCGCGCTATGCTCGAGCTTGAGGCGGCCGTTACGCGTGTCCATGGCCGCGGCACGGTTCAGATCCGACGCCGCGAGCGCTTCGCAGCCGGCGATGGTGTCTTCAGGCCGTCTCGCCGTCTTGCGAACGACCTCGACCGCGTTCGTGCCGATCGGCCGGCGCTCGTCGCCGCCGGCGCGCACGTCGGAAGAAGTTGGATTGGGCATGACAGTCACCTGCGTTTGCAAGCGGGAGCACCAAGTCTCTCTGTCACGGGATGCTTGCGAAAAGGATCAGGTGATAGGTGTATATGGGGGCTCGGACCCCGATTTACCAGTGCAGGGCCGCCGACCGCGAACGGCGGCAGTCCCCCGGTCATCTACATGCGTTTTTCCGTTTCATTGGGCGCGCAGCGCTTGAGCGCCATCATCGCATAGGCGGTCGCCATGTTCGAGAGATAGCCTTGGAAGCGGTCGGAGTAGAGCGAGCGCGTGTACCAACGACCCGACACGCGCTGATTGCGATCGAGCCAGGCCAGCGCCCGGGCGACTGGGCGGCTCGCTCCATGTCCGGATTCGCACAGGGCCAGGGTTGCCAGGCCAGTCGCGTAGCCGTCGCTCGGGCCGTTCGGATCGTTCGGCGCCCCATCGAGGCGTGGCCATCTGCCAAGCGCCGGAAGTGTCCATCCGCCATCGGCGTTTTGATGTCGGACGAGATTGGCCCGTATCCGGTCGGCCTCGGCGCCGCTCAGCAAGCCGCTCGTTCTCGCCGATGCCCACAGCAGAAAGGCCTGGTCGTGAAGGCTGTCGGGAAAATGCTGCCGGATGAAGTGCCTGAGGCGGGCCATGCCGGCGGCCGGGCCTGGCGACGAAAGATAGTCCTTGGGCAGATATCCGGCCCCCAGGGCCACCAGCATCTCCACATATCTTCCGTTTCTTGAAGGAAACGGAAGCAGGTTGGCAGTCGAATAATGCAGGCCTCCATCCGCGCCCTGGATTTTCCAGAGATGCTCGAAGAGCTCTCGCGTGTCGTCCGTCATGCCCGCGCCGGAAAGCGCGTCATTGACCGCGAAGGCGCTCGCGGCTGCTCCAAATTGAAGTCCGTCAGGCGGGCGATCGCTGGGCTCCTTGAGATAGCTCATGACCTGCGACCGAATGTAGTTCGTCTCTTCCTTGGCCCCGCCCGGGGGAAGCAGCGGCTGCACCATCAAATTGTAAACGACCGTGTGGCACGTCGAGCATTTGTTCTTCTGCGCCCATTTGACCGAGGCCATGTTGAGGAATTTGGCAGCCAGACTCTCGTCATGGGAAGGAAGGACGGCTTCCATGGGAGACGCCTTGGGGAAATCGTCGAGCCAGAGCTGCTGGTAGGTCTCCATCGGCAATGGAGGGGCGGCCTCATTCGGCAGCGGACGCTCGCTCGGACTGCATCCCGCCAGCAGCAAAACAGCGCTTGCAGCCGATATCCTAAAGCTCATGATCCCTCCCCCTAGAGCAGCGAGCGATTAATATGAATCGCTCGCTGCTCTATAACTCTTTGTTGTCGCATCGCTATTTGCGAAAAACCGGTACCCACTTTTTCGCGCGATGCTCTAGCAGGCTGTTGAAGAAGTCGGTAGCGGCGGCGCCTTCATTGTGATTCACTCTCCCTGAAGATGGGAGATGCGGATGCGCGGGTCTGATGAACGCACGGGAGCGCTTTTTTCCTACGTCGACGTTGAAGGTCGCATCCG
>DATFHP010000113.1:0-2464 GCA_035248285.1 Allosphingosinicella sp.
CGTGGAAGGGGAAAGAAAGGGCTTCGACAAAGCTCAGCCCGAACGGACAGGGGGCTCTAATTTTCCAGCGCCGCCATCCCTCCGGCCGATTTGGCCGCCTGAACGAGCTGGACGAGCTCGGAGCGGTAGCCGAACGGATCGCTGCCCCGCGCCGACGCCACGATCCGCAGCACGTCGTCATAGGTCATCGATTCCGCGTAGCGCCCGCCGCGCAGCAGCTCGGCGAAGGCGGCGACTCCGGCCGCGAAGCGCGCATCCTGCGGCGCTTCCTCGAACCGCCGTACCTCCAGGCTGCGCGCGATCGGCGTCGAGATCAGCCGGCTCGTGTCGGACTTGGGCAGCTTGTAGCGGATCTTGACGAAGCCGTACTCGGCGCTGGCTGCGCCGTCCGGAACGGGCCGCGGCTTGCTGTAGCGCAGGTCGCCGATCGCGCGCGGGCCGCCGACGGGCACCACTTCATAGAGCGCGGTCACCGTCTGCCCCGATCCGACGTCGCCGGCGTCCACCCGGTCGTTGTCGAAATCCTCCCGCGCGAGCATCCGCGTTTCGTAGCCGATCAGCCGATATTCGGCGACCGTCGCGGGGTTGAACTCGACCTGGATCTTCACGTCCTTGGCGATCGGGAACAGGGTCGACGTCGCCTCCTCGACCAAAGTCTTCCGCGCCTCGCTGATCGTGTCGATATAGGCGGCGGCGCCGTTGCCGTTCTGGGCGAGCGTCTGCATCAGCGCGTCATTGTAATCGCCCATCCCGAAGCCGAGCACCGACAGGAACACGCCGTTGGCACGCTCGCGCTCGACATAGCCCTTCAGCTCCTCGCGGTTGGTGATGCCGACGTTGAAATCGCCGTCGGTGGCCAGGATCACGCGGTTGACCCCGTGCGGATCGAAGTTGCGCTGCGCCAGCGCATAGGCCTGCCGGATGCCCTCCGCGCCCGCGGTGCTTCCGCCCGCGCCGAGAGTGTCGATCACCGCCAGGATGCGCTGTTTCTGGCTTGCCGGCGTCGGCGGCAGCGCGATTCCGGCGTTGCCCGCATAAGTGACGATCGCGACCCGGTCGTTCGCACCCAATTGCCCAAGCAGCATGGTCAGCGATTGCTTGACCAGCGGCAGCTTATTCGGCTCGTCCATCGATCCCGACGTATCGATCAGGAAGACGAGGTTGGCACGCGGCCGGCTCGCCCGCTGCAGCGAATAGCCGCGGATACCGATCCGCACGAGCTTTCGCCCCTGCGTCCAGGGGCTCGGGAAGACGGCGACGTTGGTGCTGAACGGCTGCTCGGCCGATCGCGGCGCGGCATAATTGTAGGGGAAATAGTTGATCATCTCCTCGGTGCGCACCGACGCCGGCTGCGGCAGCACGTTCCGGTTCAGTGAGGCACGGACCCAGGAATAGGAGGCGGTGTCGACGTCGATAGAGAAGGTCGACACCGGCTCCTCGCGCACGACCTTGAAACGGTTCTCGGCGACCGACGCGAACTTGTCCCGGCCGACGTCGTGGTATTGTTGCGGTTGGTAATAAGGCGCTTCCCGCGCCGCTCTTCTCTCCAGCGACGGCGGTGCGACGCCCAGAGACGGCGGCGGCGGGGCCGACGGTGCAATGGCGGCATATTCCGCCACGTCGGCCACCGCGTCGGCTTCCGACGGCTGATCCGCTTTGGCGCGGCCGGCGGTGACGACGATGTTCGAATCGCCCGCGGCGGATTGCTCGGCGCCCGATCCGGCGCAGGAGGAAAGGAGGAGGGCGGCGGCCCCGAGGGCGACCGCAAGGGGATTGCGCGTCATGACTTGCTCCCTGACGACAGCGGAACGGAATTGCCCGCATGACCCTGTGACGCGCCGGCGCGGGGAATCCTTGGGACGGCGAGGAGATTTTCATTTCCTGCCTCGGATTTCCGGGGAAGAGGGACCGCGCAGCGAGGGAAGGTGCCTTGGAATCCCGACGTCACCTATGGACCGGCCGCGCCTCCACCCTCGTCCGCGGCAAGCATGCGCCGCACCTCATGCATCCGCCAGGATATGGTCGCTTCCTTCACCCCCAATATCTCGGCGGCCTCGGCATGGGTGAGCTGCTGTCCGGCGACGAGCACCACAGCCTCGCGATAGGCGGGCTTCAGCCGCGCGATCGCGCTCTTCAGCCAGAGCGCGTCGTGCAGATCGCTCTCGCCCGATCCGCGGTGGAGGGCGGTGAACTCCGCCAGCCGCTGGGTGAAGCCCAGGAACGACCGGCGCCGGCGCTTGAGATCGCGGCAGGCATTGAAGACGATGCCGCACAGCCAGGTGGTGAACTTGGCCTCGCCGCGGAAGCTTGCGATCTTCTCGACCAAAGTGCAGCACACGTCCTGCGCTACGTCGTCGGCGTCGCTGCGCGAGCCCGTGAGCTGCCAGGCCAGCCCATGCATACGCCCGTAATGCCGTTCCAGCAGCGCCGCGAACGCCTCCCGATCGCCGGCTGCCGCCGCGCC